>JBOIEM010000132.1:0-7367 GCA_050741115.1 Burkholderiales bacterium | reverse complement strand
AGATGGAGCGGTTCGTGCGCGGATGGATGGAGCGCATGGTCGAGCGCGACAACCGCATGGTGGACGTCAACGTGCTGCGCAACCTCATGCGCAGCTCCCAGTTCTTCGCCTCCACCACCATGCTCATTCTCGGCGCGCTGGTCGCGCTCATGGGCTACGCGGAGCAGGCGGCGAGCGTGGTGGCGGAGCTCCCGTTCGGGCATCAAGTGTCGCGGCGGCTGTGGGAGCTGAAGATCCTGGTGCTGCTGCTGATATTCGTCTACGCGTTTTTCAAGTTTTCGTGGTCGCTCCGGCAGTTCGGCTTCTCCTCGATTCTCGTCGGCGCCGCGCGCAAGCCGCCCGAGAACGCATCGGAATATGGGGGGGACATCGACAGGATCGCCGTCATCCTGTCCTTTGCCAACCGCAATTTCAACCAGGGCCTGCGGGCGTATTACTTCGGGGTGGCGGCGCTGTCGTGGTTCCTGCACCCGGTGCTGATGATCGCGGTGACGCTCGGCGTGCTGTACGTGCTGCACCTGCGCGAATTCCGCTCGCGCACGCTCGACCTGCTGGAAAGGAAATGAGGCGGGTCAGGCGGCGCGCTTGAGCAGGCCGGCGGCGCGCGCCTTGGCGGGGAGTCCCGTTGCTTCGAGATCGGCGCGCATCTGCTCCTGCGCTTCCCGGGTCATCTCGGCGCAGGGCGCGCGCACCGGCCCGCCCGCCATGCCGATGCACTCCATCCAGAACTTCTGCTCGGCGATGGCCATGCGCCCGCCGCTGCCGTAGCCGGGAATCCACTTGGCGAGCACCGAGCGCAGGGGATTCAAGCTCCGGCAGATCTCCGTCGCCCTGTTCATGTCGCCCGCCAGTGCCGCCCGCGCGTAGTCGTTGACTGGCGTGTAGCCGGGGACCTGGTAGAGATGGGGGCAGTAATTGAGCAGCCACCGGTCTCCGCACACGCCGATGTTGTACAGGAAGGGCGCTTCGTCCGCGACGCTCACTTCCACCTCCTTGCCGATTGCATCGCGCAGCGCGGTGGTGGGCTGCGGCTTGCTCACTCCCTGCTTGAAGCCGCAGATGTTGGGCAGGGCCGCGAGCCGCTTCGCGAGCGTCGGCGAGATCGGATACGTGACCTCCGGCTTGAACAGCACGACGCCGATGTCCACGCGGTCGCAAACGAACTTGTAGTAATCATATACGGCGTCGTCGCCGCGGGCGGCGACGTAGGGCGTCAGGATGATCACGAAATCGACGCCCGCCGACTGCGCGTGCTGCGCGAGCTTCACCGCCTCGTACGGGTTCTGGTGGTGGCAGCCCGCGATCAACGGGATGCGGCCCCGTGCGACCTCGACGTTGATCTCGACGACGCGCATGCGCTCCTCGTTCGTCATCGCCCAGAACTCGCCGACGTTGCCGATGCAGTAGTGGCCCTCGAGCTTCAGCTTCGAGATGCAGTGCTCGAGGTTGGCCGCGTTGCCGGCTTCGTCGATGCGGTCGTCGGCGGTGAAGCTCGTGGGCAGCGCGGTCCACACGCCTTTGAGGACCGTCTTCGCGTATTCCTTGGCTTCGTGCTTGCGGTATTTCATCGGTGACCCCGCTTCAGATTGGCTGACGTACCGGGACGGCGACATTGCGGCGCCGCAGCCACCAGTAGCCGACGAACCCGGCGACCGGGATGCAGGTGAGCCATGCGAGCTGGCGGTCGGGGTGGAGCAGCACCACCAGCGCGGCGGCGGCGAGCACGAGCCTCACCGGCACGTCGATTTCGCGGCGCTCGGCAAAGTTCGCCTGGACGCTGAAGGTGAGGCCGATCGTCGCGACGGTGATCAGCAGCATGGCGCCGAGCTGCGCGACCCCGGGCTCCAGGACGAGCTCGGGACGCGTGAACACCCCCGCCATCAGGACAAACAGGGAGAAGCAGATCGTGATGGCGCGAAACAGCGTCTGCAGGAACGGCGCATTGGCGATCTTGGAGGTGATCGCGGCCGACACCGAGGTGGGCGGCGTCACCTCGCCCCAGACCGCGAGGAAGAAGGCGAAGAAGTGCACGACCCACGGGTCGACCCCGACCTTGATCATTGGGGGCGCGACCACCAGCGCGGTGATGATATAGGTCGGCGCCGGGGGCAGCCCGGTGCCGAGCAGCGCGCCGAAGAAGAAGGCAACGAGCGCCATGGCGACGAGGTTGATCCCGGCCATCTGGATAAGAATCGCACCGATCTTCGTCGGCACGCCGGTGATGACGAGCGCGCCGGTCATGATCGAGAGCGTCGCCAGCAGCAGGGTGAGGTCGGCGGTCATGCTCGCGAAGTAGTCGACGAAGCGTCCAAGAGGGGCGATGAGCGTGCGCCACGTCCACCCCCGTGACCGCACCGCCATCACCAGGTGGACGAGGAGCAGGACGCCGCCGACGGTGACGAAGACGTAGAGGGCGGCGAACATGGGCGCAAGGTGCAGCGCCCCCATCACGCCGATCAGCCCGGCGACGACGAAAACGAAGGCGGTGATGTTCGCCCAGTCGATCAGGCTCATGGGTTGCGCCACCGCCACGTTGAGGCGCGTGCGGTAGCGCATCGAGAGGAGATAGACGGAGACGCTGACGCCGATGTAGTAGATGATCGCCGGCGCGTAGCCGCGCGCGACGACGTCAAAGTAGCTGCGTCCCAGAAACTCCGCCATCAGGAAGGCCGCGATGCCCATGACCGGGGGCATCAACTGTCCGCCGAGCGATGAGGCCGTCTCGATCGCCGCCGCGACCACCCGCGGCAGGCCGGCGCCGATCATGGCGGGGATGGTCGCCGAGCCGACGGTGATGGCGTTGGCCGCGCCGCTGCCGCTCACCGTGCCGACGGCCATCGAGCCGAACACCGCCGACTGCGGCAGGGCGTGCGGCGAGCGCGCGGCGATCTGCTTGGAACCCTTGAGTATCGACTCCACGCAGCCAAAAGCGCGCAGCGCGGCGAGGACGAGAATGAAGGAGCCGATCAGGGTCAGCGCGAGCTGGGGCAGGTTGGAAAAGATGCCGGTCGACATCTCGACGCTCATCGCGCTGGCGATGCGCTCCCAGGAGAGTCCCGGGTGGAAGAACATGCCCGAAACGACCTTTCCGTAGACCGCGTAGACGATCAGCAGCACGTTGAGGATGAAGAGGGCGGGGTGGCGCAGGCGCGTGTACTCCATGATCAGGACCACCATCACCGCACCCATGGTGAGATCGGTCGCGCTCCAGATACCGGCGCGCACGGTGCCGATCTCTTCGTATTCGACGTGCATGTATACCGCAACGGCAATCGAGACGGCGATAAAGCTCGCGGCGATGACATGTCGTGCAGACGGCGGAAGACGCGGATAGAACCCGTCCTGCCGGAGCGCATCCAGCGTGTACAGGATGAAGGTCACCGGGACCAGCGTGAGCGCGAGCAGGGCCGGCCCGCCTTCGCTGGTCCAGTAATAGGCGAAAAGATAGAGGACGAAGAAGACCGCCGTCAGGTAGTAGACGGCGTCGAACACGGCGCGCGCGCGCGCGGACGCCGGCGCCGTGTTCATGGGTGGCCGTGGAGCGTCCTGCTACTTAGCGACCCGCGCGTCCCATTTCGCGTCCCACACTCCCTTTTCGCGCATGTATTTCGCGAGTCCGGGATGGATCGGCAGCAGGTTTGCAGCGGCCGCCACGCCACGCCGCTGGAACCCCGGCATGTCCTTGGCGATCTGCGCGAAACCCGGATCCGCCTTGGCCAGCTCTCCGACGTTCTTCTCGATCACCGTGAGCATCCGGTACACGTCGTTCTCGGACACCTCGAGGCCGACATGAAAGCCGTAATAGAACGGAAGCAGCACCACCTTGTCGGCGTGAACGTCTCTCCTGAACACCTCGGGCTTCAGCTCGAGGACGGCGAAGCCCGCCTTCCTGAGCGCTGCGATTTCCGCGGCGCTCGGATTGACGGCTGCCCAATCGGTCGCGAGCGAGGCCTCGGTGATCCAGGGCGGCACCGCGGCTTCGCCGGTGGTGTACAGCCCGAACCCGTCGATCCCGCCCCCCTGGAGCAGCGACCCGGCGGCGGACAGGTCGACCTGGCGGTACTGGTACTTCACCCCGATCGCCTCGAATGCCCGCTCGATCTGGGCGCGCGTGTCCCATGGCGGCATTCCCGTGAAAAGGGCCTTGCCGGTGAGATCCTGCCAGCTCTTGTACTTGCCCTTGTCGCGCGCGTGCACCGCCATGCCCATGTCCGTGGTGTAGGTCCAGAAGGACTGCACCGGCTGGCGCTTCATGCTCGCTTTGAAGCCCTTGAAACGCTTGATGTCGTTTGCCATCTCGTAGAAGGCGATGTCGGAGCCGTAGTAGCCCTCGAACTGGCCCGTGGCGTAACCCTTGACGGTCACGATCGCCCCCGGCGTCGGCTGCACGGTGATCCGATAGTTCGGCATCTCCCGGTTCAGCAGCTCGGCGAGAACGACGAGCGCCTTGTGCCCGGCCGAGCCCACTGCGGACGTGCCCCAGGGAATCTCCTTTACCTGCGACCAGGCTGCCGCGCCCCAGGCCGTGATCAGGCCTGCGACCAGTACGATCAACGTGCGCTTGAACATGGCGGATCCCTCCTTTGACGGTGATGAAAGGTTCTGGTGACCTTTCTGCCGGTGCATTGTATTACAGTCCCGTGATAAGCAATGGGTCAGCGGCCTCTAAAAGGAAGACCCGGGCTGCTTCAGGAATTCCACCTCCTCGGGTGTCGAGGCGCGCCCCAGTATCCTGTTGCGGTGGGGAAACCGGCCGAAGCGCTCGACGATGTCGCGGTGGTGCCCGGCGTAGTCGGCGAAGCCGGCGTACTCCTTGCGCCAGGCGGGGGCGACCTCGCCGGCGAGCCGCTCTAATGAGCGCGCGCTGAGCCGCTGCAGCTTGAGGTCCTCGGCGTGCTCGAACGGCAGGTAGAAGAACGCGCACTGGGCGGGAATCAGCGCGCGATCCGTGCCCCGCTCGACGCCGGCGGCGGCGAGACGCTGTGCGGCGGGGTCCTGCGCGAACGCGGCAGCCGTTCCGCGGTGAATGTGACGCGAGAACTGGTCGAGCACGACGATGAGCGCGATCGTGCCGCGCGGCGTGGCGGGCCACTCGGCGTCGAGCTCGCCGCGGGCGGCGCGCCGGTGCAGCTTGCCGAATTTCTTCCGGATGACGGCGTCGTAGTTGCGCCCGTCGCTGAACCACATCTTCTGCCGCGAGCGATCGAGCGCCCCGTCGGGCCCGCAGGCGCCGAACCAGAACTCCAGTACTTGCTCGATTTCGGTCACGCCTTATCCGATGGCTCGGGTTTGCGCTTCAGCAGCGCGCCGAGGCGCTCGAACGGCCGGTAGGTCGCGTGGGTTTCGTTCCCGCCGCCGGGCTGGTCGCGGCCGGCGGCGTCCAGATAGCGCCGGTGCTCGGCCTCGTGGCAGTAGGTGCACAGCAGCTCCCAGTTGCTGCCGTCCGGTGGATTGTTGTCGTGATTGCCGTCCCGGTGATGGACCTCGAGCAGTTGGAGGTTCGCGTGCGTGAACTGCCGCGCGCACCGCCCGCACACCCACGGGAAGAGCTTGAGCGCCTGCTCGCGGTAACCCTGCTCGCGGCTTTCCCGCGCGCGCCGGGCTTCCGCGACGACGCGGTCCAGCCGTCCGGCATCGGGAGTGGTTTTCCTGGCAGGCACGATCCCCGGCTCCTCAACGGGGCTCATATTAATCCAAAAAAAAGCCCCGCCAACGGGGCGGGGCTGTTTCCAGCGGATGTTCGGCTCTCAGCAGCCGGACACGCACTTGGCGTTGCCGTCGAATTCCATCGTCCTTCCGCTCAGCGGGATGTGCGTCGGGATGCCGACCCGCTTCATGAACTGCTCGGTCTTGCTGCCGGCCACCAACTTGCCGCCCTTGGTGGCCACCTCGTTGGCGTGCGAAGCGATCACCGCATTGGGCTTCACCAGGTCGGTGATGACGAAGGCCGATTCCGCCGGGCCGGTGGTAAACGGGGAGCCGCCTATGTTCATGACTGCGAGATTGGCCTTGTAGTAGCGCCGGACTACGATCTCCTGCTCCGCCGTGATCCCGGTGTCGCCGGACAGGTAGGCCACGAGCCCGTTGCTGAATTGCAGAACGTAGCCTACCGGCGGGCCAACGTCCGCGAACAGACCATTCATCCGCAGCACATTGGCGAGATCCTTGTCGAGAAAGTCCGGGGCGACGGCGTTGGTGTGAGAGGCGGGGACGGTTGCCACGGTGACCCTGCCCACGGTCGCCCGGGCGCCGAAGCGCACGAGCTGGACTTGCGCCGGGTCACCCCCCGCGGCCTTGACCTTCGCGGCGAGGAAGGTATGCATGTCGCTGCCGGCGAGGACCCTCGCTTTCTTGCCCGCTGCGATATTCGCGGTGTTGGAGTTCGGCGCGTCCCTCACCGAAAAATCGGGCTTGCCGCAGACGCCCGCGTTGGCGGCCGGCTGATGCGCGAGCCCCAGATGGTCGTTGTGGACGTGGCTGAGCAGCACCGCGTCGATCTTGCCGAGCCGCGGGTCGTCCGCACCACGGACCGTGAATCCTGCGTCATACAGGATCCGGGTGCCATCGGGGTCCTCGAAGATCAGGGCGCGGTCGAGGGCGCAAAACTCGCCATCGTGGCTGCCGAGGGGCGTGATCTTCACGGTGCCCGGGCCAACGGGTCGTGTCTCCATGCCGGCGCATCCGGCCAGCAGCCCTGCTACTGCCAGACCAACAGCTATTCTCTTCACTGGATTCTCCTCCATGCACGTGTGATAGTTAATCGTTGCTCACTACTCGCTGCTCGTGTCACCTTAGGACCCGCACTTCGGTCGTGACCGAGTTCGCGATGAAGCACTCCTTGTGCGCCTTATCGTGCAGCCAGTCGAGATCCGCCGCGGTCGGTTGCTTCGATCCGCCGTACGCAATCTTCGGATGCAGCTCCACGCGCGTGATCGCCAGCTTGCCGGCGACGTTCTTCTCGAGGTGGCCCACCGCGGCGTCCTCGTAGCTTTCGACGACGAAGCCCTTGTTTGCGGCGAGCGCGAGGAACGTGAGCATGTGGCAACTCGACAGCGCCGCGACCAGCGCCGCCTCGGGGTCGACGCGGCTCGGGTTTCCCAGGTAGGCGGTTGTCGCCGATGCCGGAACGTCGTTCCCGTTCACGACCCAGAGGTGGTCGCGGCTGTAGGTCTTGTAGGTGAAGTCCTTGCCGCCGCGGGACCACCTGATTGTCGCTTTGTGCTCGGACATGAGCTAGAAGCCGACGGCCTGGCCATCCGTTCGCCGCTCCGACGCCGCCAGGTATCCGTCTTCCATGCGGTAGATCAATTGCGCGCGGCCGAAATCGGTGCTCCAGCGATCGGCCTGGACCATGTTGTGCCCGCGGC
>JBOIEM010000131.1:0-5981 GCA_050741115.1 Burkholderiales bacterium | reverse complement strand
TGCGCGCCGCTTCGCAGATCACGTTGGCGCCGCCTTCCATGACCGAGCTCACCACCAGCACGTGGCTGCGGGCGAGCCAGCGCATGGTCTCACCATGCGGCTTGCTGCCGAGCAAGCGATAACGCGGCTCGCGCTTCATCCAGCGCTCGGCGGACCTGCGCATATCGGGGGTCAGCGCCGCACCGAGGTGCACGACTTCGACGTCACGGTACTCCGGCAGGCGGGCGAGCGCCAGGACGGCGCGAAACGGGTCCTTTTCCGCGCGCAAATGGCCGATGACCGCGACGCGGAAACGGCGCGCGGGCGGAGCATGCCGAAAACGGACGTCGGCGGACTGGTAGATGACGCGGGTCTTGGTCTGGTGCCGGCGCGCGAGCTCCTGCAGGCCGCGTTCCTGCAGCACGACGAGCTCCGATGCCAGATCCAGGGCGCGCTTGGCGTCCGGGTTGGTCCGGATATCGCGATAGAGATCGGTGCCAGTCAGGACTACGATCAACGGCGCGCCAGGCCGCGCGGCTTGGAAATACTCGATGGCGCCGTAACTCTTGCAGGCATGCAGCGCGATGAGCATATCCTCGTCGCCGGATTCCCAGCCGGTAGCCACCACAACCTTGTGCCCGGATTCGCGCAGGAATTTCGCCCACCGCCCCGCCGTGTGGCGGTTGCCGCTGCGAGGCCCGGAACTCGCGGGCGACACTATTGCGATTCTCATGGGTTCTCGACTACGCTGCCGTTTCGGACTATATCAAAGAGACGTGTGGAGGATCGCGCGGGATGTCCGTCCTGATTGAACCGGCGCTGCTGGAACGTGAGCTGCTTGCGAGCCGCGCGCGGACCTTGCAGCTGACCGCCGATCTGGCGGGAGAACGCCTGCTCGGGCCGCAGCTTGCGATCGTCAACCCGCCGCTGTTCGAAATCGGGCACGTGGGTTGGTTCCAGGAGTGGTGGTGCCTGCGCGACGGCGCATCCCCCGCGCCGGGCGCGTCCATCCTGCCCGGGGCCGACGCGCTCTATGATTCAGCGAAAGTCGCCCACGATACGCGCTGGAGCCTGCCGCTGCCTGATATCGATTCAACGCGCGCCTACTGCGAGGAAGTCCTCGAGCGAGTCGTGCGCCGGCTGCGGCGGGAGCCGGACAACGCCGCGCTGCAGTACTTCGTGCAGCTTGCGATCTTTCACGAGGACATGCACGCCGAGGCGTTCCACTACACGCGCCAGACGCTCGGTTACCCCGATCCGTTCCCGGCGCCGGCCGTGTCGGAGGCGCCTCGCGGGGCGAGCCACGGCGACGTGGATCTTCCCGGCGACGCGTTTCAACTGGGCGCGGCCCCCGGCAGCGGTTTCGTCTTCGACAACGAGAAATGGGCCCACCCGGTCCATCTCGCGTCGTTCAGGATCGCGCGCGCCCCCGTCACCAACGGCGAATTCATGGAATTCGTGGAAGCGGGCGGCTACCGGCGGCGCGAATGGTGGAGCGAGTCGGGCTGGACATGGCGGGGCGGCGCGGGGGCGGAGGCGCCGCGTTACTGGATACGCGAAGGCAAGGGCTGGCAGCAACGGCGCTTCGACACAGCCGCACCGCTCGTTGCCGATCATCCCGTCATGCACGTCAACTGGCACGAAGCGCGGGCCTACTGCCGCTTCGCCCACCGCCGGCTGCCGACGGAAGCCGAGTGGGAATACGCGGCCGCGTGGAGCGCGCATCAGGGAAAGAAGCGCCGTTATCCCTGGGGCGAGACGGCGCCCGCCGCGGCACACGCCAACCTGGAATCGGGCGGGCCGGTTGCAATCGGCGATCACGGCGAAGGCGACAGCGCGGCGGGCTGCCGTCAGCTCATCGGCAATGTGTGGGAATGGACCGAGAGCGACTTCGAACCGTACCCGGGCTTCGTGATCGATCCGTACCAGGAGTACTCGCAGCCTTGGTTCGGCACGCACAAGGTGCTGCGCGGCGCGAGCTTCGCGACGACGCGGCGGCTCGTCCGCAGCACCTTCCGGAATTTCTACACGCCGGAGCGCAACGACATCTTCGCGGGCTTCCGGACCTGCGCGCCGCGCTGAGCGCCCCTCACCCCTTCCCCCTCCAGCCCCTCACCCCCGACCCTCCAGCCCTCACCCCCGCCCCTCTCCCGAGCGGAGTGGGGTGGCTCGAGATTCCCTTCTCCTCTTGGGAGAAGGGCATGGGATGAGGGATGGGAGAGGGGAGGCTCGAGATTCCCTTCGCCCCTCGGGAGAAGGGCATGGGATGAGGGATGGGAGAGGGGAGGCTCGAGATTCCCTTCTCCCCTTGGGAGAAGGGCATGGGATGAGGGATTAATGCCGGTGCCGGTGGTGCAGGTCCGGCACGTGCGGGTGGGCGTGCCGCATCGGCTCGTGCACGTGCTCGTGGACGTGGGGCTCGGGGCCTTCGTCGCCGCGGTGCGCGTGCTGGTGATGCTCGTCGTGGACGTGGCGGTGCGCGTGCACCAGGCGCTCGTGGATGTGCTCGTGCGAATGCAGCTCCGTCAGCACGAGCCAGGTCGCGATGGCCATCAGGGCGGCGGCGGCAATGAGGCCGGCCGTGACCGGCTCGCCGAGCAGGGGCACGGCGAGCGCCGCACCGATGAAGGGAGCCGTGCTGAAATACGCCGCGGTCCGTGCCGCGCCGAGGTGACGCAGCGCGTAGATGAAGAACACCAGGCTCGCGCCGTAGCCGAGGAACCCGAGCGCGAGCGCGCCCGCGGCGGCCCCGGGAGCGGGAAACATCCCTCCCAGCGCGAGGCCGAGAACGAGATTGAAGCTGCCGGCGGCAATCCCCTTGATCAGGGCGATGGCAACGGGATCGGCGCCCGCCACCTTGCGCGTGAGATTGTTGTCGATCGCCCAGCACAGGCACGCGCCCACGACCGCCAGCGCATGGGGTGAGAACGCGAGCGGCGCCTGCGGCTCGTAGGCGAGCACGAAACCGCCGGCGAGCATCACGAGCGCGGCCGCCCAGACGCGCCCGCCGACCGCCTCGCGAAAGAACAGGGCGGCGACGAGCGCGGTGGCGACGCTCTCGAAGTTGAGGAGCAGCGCCGTCTCCGCGGCACCGCTCCGCGCGAGGCCCCACAGAAGCAGCACCGGCGCGGCGACGCCGCCGGCGAGAATCGCGCCGCCAAGCGAGGTCCAATGGCGCGCGGCGAGCGGCGCTTCACGAGGATGCGAGCCGCCGCCCTGCGCCAGCCGCATCAGCGCGAAACCGAGCCCGCTGCCGAGGTAGAGCAGCCCCGCCAGCACCACGGGAGAGACTTCGCCGAGCAGCAGCTTGGCGAGCGGCGTGCTCGCGCCGAACAGCGCGGCAGCCGCGAGCGCGAGAAAAGCATAGCGCTGGAGCGAGGGATCGATCATCGGAAGTATCACCCCTCGAGCATCGTATATGATGCCCGCAGCGTGCCGCGGCCGTAATGCGCGCGCCGTTTATCGCTTGCGGAAATCATGATTGCCATCGGATGGAAGGCAGCGGTCTGGGCGGGCATCCTCGCAGGCGTCGTCTCAACGCTCGCGCAGGTGCTCCTGTGGGCGGCATTTACCGACGCGTTCCCGTCGGCGCTGTTCAGGGATTCGCGCCTCGCCGCCGCGATTCTCATGGGCAGGGACGTCCTGCCTCCTCCCGCGAGTTTCGACCTCTCCATCACGTTGATTGCGGCCTGCGTCCACTTCGCCTTGTCCATTTTCTACGGCGTCATGCTCGCGATCCTGATATCGCGCACGGTGATGGGGATCGCGGTCTTGATTGGCGCGGGATTCGGCGCGTCCCTCTATGTCGTCAATCTGTACGGGTTCACCGCGATCTTTCCCTGGTTCGCGGAGGTTCGCGACTGGATCACCCTGGTTGCCCACGTCGTGTTCGGCGTGACCGCGGCCGCGACCTATCGAGCGCTGGATAAGCGGTGAGTCACTCCTGCGCCAGGCTGATCAGCCGGGCATCCAGCAGGCGCGCCAGGCCCTTCGCGCCCTCGTGCATGATGAGGTTGTGGTTCCATTCGAACAACGGACTCGCGATCGGCGCGAGAACGTTCATCCAGAGCCTCGTGGTGCGCACGCGCCACTCGTAGCAGACCGCGGTGATGGAGCCCTCTTGGGAAAAAAGCCAGCGCCCGACGCCCTCCAGCTCACCGCTGGCAACGCCTTCGAGCGCGACCAGCGGCAGCACGCGCACCACCTGGACGGTGAACGTCAGCGTGTAGGGCAGCAGCCCCTTCCAGGTGCAGCAGAGCAGGCGGCCGACGCCCCGTTCGTCACCGGGTCTGAGCTCGACGACGTTTTTCGCGCCCCACCACCAGTTTGGCCAGCGTGCGGGCTGACATATGGCCTCGTACACGCGCTCGACCGGTGCGTCGAAACGCCAATGGGTGGTCAGCCGGTATTCCGCCATCGCAACATCCCAATGATTGGTGGACCCCTTCGGCCAGGAAAACACGCGGAAGCAGCCCCATATTCCATGGTGATATCGAGTCTTGAAACACGCAGGCTAGGGGTTGAACAGCTCGTTCCCGATCTTGACGTTGGGGTAGAGGTCGTCCATCAAGACCGTCTCGATGATGTCGTCCCGTAGATCGCGGCTCACGACTTTCACGGGCAGCAGGGTGGCGGTGTCGAGCCACAGTTCGTAGCGGTGCACGTCGCCCACGACGAATTTGCCCGCGCCCGCGACCACGACCCGCAATGCTTTCGTCCCGCCGAGGAGCTCCTCCCCGAGAATGGCGGTCTCGCCGTTTTGCTGCAGCGTCTTGACATGGCGCAGCAGCGTACCGATGTCCGACTGGTCGACGCGGTGCCCCGTGGGGCTTTGCACCAGGCGGTTCCCGGGGCTCAACGTGAGCGAGAACAGCCCGACCCCGAATGGCCAGAGCCGGACGTTCCCGGTCACCGGGCTGTAAATCAGCACCGCACCTTTGTGCGGCTGCACGAAATCCATCCTGATGAATCCCGGCTTCTTGTACGAGTAGCGAATGACGTCGGACTGGTCTCCGTAGGAAGATCTGAGCGTCACGCGATAGGACTCCACCGTGCGGTAACGTTCGATGGCGGCGTCAACGGGATCCGGGCTGTTGGCCCCGAGAGCAGCCATCACGACCCATGCTGCCATCATCGACTGGCAGCCGGTCGAACCCATGCCCGGCAAACGCTCAAGGGACGACTTCCAGAACTCCTTCCATGCCCCTTTCGCGGTGGCTCGCGAAGAACAGCAGTTTGTTGCTGCAGTAAAACGGATACCTGCCAACTGCCGTGGCGGTGAATATGATCCTCTTGACCTCCGTGGCGAGCTCTTCCTCCACCGCGATGCCCGCCTCCGGTGCCTTGATGACCAGATTGTGCGGAGTAATGCCCGCCTCACGGCTCGCCGACAGCTCCACCGGCACGTTCACTTTCACCACGATGCGATGGGGCTTGAAAAAATAGCCGCCGCCTTCGATGCGAACGCGCTGCACCCCGTCTGGATCAACCTTTGCGACGTAACCCTCCTTCGGCTCTTGCGCAAAGGCAGGAGCTGAGCCCACCAGCAAAAAGCAAAGGCAGCCGATCAGGAACAAGGGCCTGGTTGAGTAGGAAAGCATAGTTGACTCCTTGGGCAAACGAGCTGTTCTATGCCGCGCCGCGCGGCCCGAAGTAGATGATGGCCATGCCGGCGAGCGTCACCGCGCCGCCGATCAGGTCCCAGCGGTCGGGAACGAAGCGCTCAACCGTCAGCAGCCACGCAAGTGCGACCACGATATAGATGCCCCCGTACGCGGCGTAGGTTCGGCCGGCAGCGTGCGGGTGCAGCGTGAGCAGCCACACGAACGCTCCGAGGGCAGCAGCGGCCGGCACCAGCAACAGGATCGAGCCGTCGCGCTTGAGCCAGAGGTAGGGCAGGTAACAGCCGACGATTTCCGCTATCGCGGTTACAACAAAAAGCGCGAACACTCTTGCCGCTTCCATCGGGCCTCCTTGCGTATATTCCCGATGGAAAGTATATG
>JBOIEM010000130.1:0-16562 GCA_050741115.1 Burkholderiales bacterium | reverse complement strand
GTCCTTCTCGGTGTCAAACGGCAGCTTCGCCCGCAGGGCGGGGTTCATCGTGAACCCGTTGCCGATGAAGAGGACGGTGTGTCCATCCGCGGGAGCCCGCGCCACCGCCTCGGTACCGAGGATGCCGCCCCCGCCGCCGCCGGGGCGGTTGTCCACAATCACGTTCTGCCCGAGCGTCCGGGCGACCGGCTGGCCGAGCGTGCGCGCGATGATGTCCATCGTGCCTCCGGCGGGCAGCGGCACCACGAACCGTACCGGACCCGACGGGAATTCCTGAGCCGCAGCAGGCGTGGCGAGCACCGCCGTTATCACCACTAGCAGGGCTGGCGGAAACCCGAGCACCTCAGCCTCCCATTGCCGATGTTCGAAGGGTATAACAGTCCCTCTGCACTCGTCACGCTGTGCACCCAATGGTTTATGGGAAAATGCATGCCATGGAACTGAAAATGGTGGGTCCCGGCTTTGCCGCGGAGGTGCGCGGGGTCGGGCTCGCCGACGTCGCGGAGCGGGATGAGGCGTACGCGTACGTGCGCGCGGCGTTCGAGGCGCACTCCGTGCTGGTATTCCGCGGCCAGCCGATCACCGACGAGCTGCAGATCGCCTACTCGAGGCGATTCGGCCCGCTCGAGATCGCCAAGGCCGCCTCCCGCGGAGAAGGCACGCCGTTTTCCATCCTCACCAATATCGAGCCGGACGGAAGCCTGGTGCCGCCCGATCACAAGGAAGCGCTCCGCGCGCGCGCGAACCAGCTCTGGCACACCGACAGCTGCTTCAAGGATCCGCCGGCGCTCGCCTCCGTGCTTTCGGCCCGCGCCATCTCGCCGGTCGGCGGCGAAACCGAGTTCGCGTCGATGCGCCTCGCGTGGGAGCGGTTACCGGAAACCCTGAGCGCGCGGCTCGCCGATGCCTACGCCTGGCACGATTACGCGCATTCGCGCGGGAAGATCGCTCCTCACCTCGCCTCCGGGCGCGAAAAGTCGACGCTGCCGCCGGTGCGCTGGCGGATCCGCTGGCGCAACCCGGTGAACGGGCGCGACTCGCTCTACCTGGCGTCGCACACCTGCGCGATCGACGGCATGGCGAAGGAAGAGGCGCTGGAACTGATCGAGAAGCTGATCGAGCACACGACGGCGCGCGGCTACACCTATTTCCACCGCTGGCAGCCGGGCGACGTCATCATGTGGGACAACCGCTGCGTACTGCACCGGGGCCGGCCGTGGCCCGACGACAAGCCGCGCCACGTCGTGCGCACCACCATCTCCGCAACGGATGCGGACGGGCTCGCCGGAATGCGGCCCGCTAGAAGCGGAACCTGAGCTCCACCCCGTATTCCCGCGTCGAGTTTTCCGGTTCCATCCCGGCGAATCCGCCGCCGATGGGCTGGAAGTCGGAATCCTTGATCTTCCAGTAGTGCAACCACGGGCCGAACGCCCACCGTCCGTTCTCCAGCATGAGGTAAGCGCGGAAGCCGCGCCCATGATCCTGGTCGTTGGTCACGTTGGAGAAGCCGAGACCGGTGTCGCTGAGCCTCGATTGCTGCCGCCCGCCGAGGAACGCGTCGTACTCGACGGTGGGCGCGAGCACCCAGCGCTCGCCGGCGTGAAAGCGCGCGGTCAGCCCCAAGGGGATATAGACGTAACGGGAATAGCGCCGGTAGCCGACCGCGCCGGTGGAAGAATACCCCCTCAAGTCATTGTAGAGGTATCGATAGCCGAGCCCGATGTAGGGAGAAAGCGCGACGCGTTCGCCCGTCAGGTAGTCCCTGCCGACGACGACCCGCGCTTCGGTGATCCAGTCCGGGACGTCCTCCAGGGTGCCGGTGCCCACGCTTTCGTAGTCCAGCAAACCATACGACACGCGCAGGTCGACGCGGCTGTACACGCGGTTGGGCATGGTGAACGTGTACGCGCCGACGACGCCAGCCCGCTCCCCCGTGAGCTTCATGAAATTGGGCTCTTCATAGCGATAGTGCGCGATCTGCCCGCCGACTTCCCACCCGCCCCGGGTGAAAAGCGGGTTGGGCGCGGTCGTTTCCTGCGCGTAGCCGGCGCCGCCGGCAAGCACGGTCGCCGACGCCAGCAGCAGCGCCGATAGACGGCTCGTCTTCATGGATCCTCCCCCGATGCGCGACGGGGGAAGCGTGAACGAAAAAACGCGACCAGTAAAGCCCCGGCCGCCGCGAGCCGGCGCTTACTTATCCGGCTTGCCGCTCTTCCCGCTGAGCCAGAGGTAGATAAAGAAGCCGACGATCGAGCCGATGAAGATGACGACGAAGACGACCACCCAGATCACATCAACGGTCTCGGCGGGCGCCGTGGGGTCCATCTCCTTCAATGCGGCAAACAGCGGGCTCGCCGTCAGGAACAGCGCAACTGCGGACAGGAATTTGGACATAAATCTCCGGAGCGGAACCCCGCCGGTTGGTCAGACCCGGGCATTGTCTGACGCCAGGCTTACAGGCTTACTCAATGAGTCCATATCGTAACGCAAAGCCCTCGGAAAAATGCCGAATGTCGTTCTGACGCGATTGAAAGTCCATATAGTAAACACACCGGCCGCGACCGCATCACCCGGTCGCCGGCAATTCCCGCAGGAATACCGGCAGATCGGTGGTCGGCGGCCGCGCGGGCACCTGGTAGAAGAGGTCGGCGATGAAGCCGCGGTGATAGGACGTATGGTTGACGACGTGGAGCAGAATCTCGCCGCGCGTCATCACGCCGCGGTTGCCCCCGATGAGGGTGAAGCTCACTTTTTCGTCCAGCGCCGCGTCGGACAGCGAGTCGCTCCACGCGATGTACCACTGGTCCATCTCCTGCTGCTCGCGCCACAGCTCGGCGAGCGAGGGATGATCCGGCGTGTTGCGCGCCGCGTAGCCGTGGTCGCGCCCCTCGAGATGCGCCTGCCAGATGCGATCGATGACGTAGTTGTGGTTGAGCGTGTGCACCATGTTCTTGAACAGGCTAATCCGCTCGCGGGTGGCTTCCCCGGGGGGCAGCGCCGCGACGGCGTCAAAAATGAGCCGGTTGGCCCAGGCGTTGTAGCGCGCGAGCATGCTCGCGGTGCGGGTGGTGATCACGGTGCGCCTCCAGGCAAGCCCGATTCCGGACAGGCTGCGATTGTGCCACTCGAAGCGCGCTCCGTGAATCGCAATCGACTGCCGGAACGGAATCGCGCCGTCCGTACGCCACCGCCCGCGGGTTTTCTTGGTATTCTTCCCGCCAGGCGGGTCCCATAATGGACCCGCTACCCCTGAGGCAGCGGCGGAGACTTCGATGACCGGAAACGTGACACAGGACCTCGCGCGGTTTGCGGCCGGGCTCGCCTACGACCAGATTCCGGAGCGCGCCCGGGAGCATTGCAAGAACCTCCTGCTCGACGCGGTCGCCTGCGCGCTCGCCGGGCACCGGGGGGAGGAAACGCACCAGGTCGCGGCGCTCGCCTCGGGGCTCGCCCAGTCCCGCGAAAGCAGCATCCTGGGAGGGGACCGCCTGTCGCTCGCGGGCGCCACCCTGCTCAACGGCTACCTGATCACCGCGGTCACGATGTGCGACGTGCACCGCGCGACGCTGACCCACATCACGCCGGAAGTGGTGCCGCCGGCCCTCGCGGTCGCCGAACGCGATGCGCTTTCCGGGCGCGAGCTGCTGGTCGCGCTCGCCGCCGGGTGCGAGGCGATGACCCGCATCGGGATTGCAATGGACTGGCCCGCGGCGCGCGCGAAGGGCTGGCACGGCCCCGGCGTCCTCGGGCCGTTCGGCGCCGCCGCCGCGGTGGGCCGCCTGCTCGGCTTCGACGAGGAAACCATGGCGCGCGCGTTCGGCCTCGCGGGCAGCCAGTCCGCCGGCACGTTTGCGGCGTGGGGCACGCCGACCGTCAAGTTCCACCAGTGCCGCGGCGCACTCTCGGGCCTGATGGCGGCGCTGCTCGCCCAGCAGAAATTCGTGGCGACCCGCGAGTTCCTCACGGCGAAGGATGGCGGGCTCTTCAACACCTACTCGAACGGGGGACGCCCCGATCTGGCCACGGCGGACCTGGGAAAACGCTGGGAGCTGGAGCAGATCGCGCTGCGGCTGTGGCCGTCCGCCTCCACTATCCAGGGCTTCGTCACCGCGATGTTCGACCTGGTTGAGAAGCACCGCGTCGGCTTTGACCAGGTGAAAATGCTGCGCGTCTTCATGAACCAAACCGGGGTGGACATGCACGGCACCTTCCCCCGTTACCAGGGCAAGTTCGAAGCGCTGCTCTCGACCCATTACTGCGCGGCGGTGATCCTGCGCGACCGGGCGCTGGCGCTCGCCCAGTTCGAGCCCGCGCGCTACAACGATCCGAAGCTCGTGCGTTTCGCGGCGGAGCAGGTGGAAACGAAGGTCGACACCTCGCTCACCGGCGTGCAGTCCATCGTGGAGGCCGAGCTGGCCGACGGCAGGACGGTATCCGTGCGCTGCGATCACCCCAGGGGCTCGCCCGAGAACCCCCTCACCCGCGCGGAGATCGTGGAGAAGTTCCGGGCCTACGGCAAGGGCGTGCTGCCGTCCGCGCGCATCGAGGAGGCGATCGGTTCGATTTCGAAGCTGGAGGACCTCAGGTCCGTGCGCAGCTTGATGGAGACACTGGGGGCTGGCGATGAAAAGCGTGTGGCGAAATCCCCCCGACCTATCCGTGTCTCCCCCCTTTGACAAAGGCGGGCACGGAGATTCAGTGACGAAGTGACGCAATGACGAGGTGATGATATGACTACCTTCCGCCTTCCGCCTTCCGCCCTCATCCTTGGCTGCGCCGCGGGGGTGGCGTTCGTCTGCGCTACTGCGGCGGCGCAGCCTTACCCCAGCCGGCCCGTTCGCATCGTCGTCCCGCAGGCCGCCGGTGGCGGCGTTGACATCATGGCGCGTTCCGTCGCCCAGAAGCTCACTGAATCCTGGGGCCAGCAGGTCATCGTGGACAACCGTCCGGGCGCAAACGGCATCATCGGTATCGAGGCCGTCGCCAAGGCCAAGCCCGACGGATATACCCTGAGCGCCGCCTTCACCTCGGTGCTCACGATCAATCCGCATGTCTACAAGTCGCTGCCTTATGACACTTTCCGTGATTTCGCGCCGATCTCGCAGACGGTGACCAACACGATAGTGCTGATCGTGCATCCGTCCGTGCCGGCGCGCTCGGTGAAGGAGCTGGTCGCGCTCGGCCGGTCCCGGTCAGGCCAACTCGACTACGGGTCGTTCGGCATCGGCAACATGACGCACCTGGCGGGCGAGCTGTTGCGCGTGGAGGCGGGGCTCAACATGGTGCACATCCCGTACAAGGGAGAGACACCGGCCCTCACCGAGCTGATCAGCGGCCAGGTCGCGCTGCTTTTCGCCGTGTCTTCGGCCGCGGCACCCCACATTCGGGCCGGCCGGGCGCGGTTGCTAGCCACTGGCGGGGAGAAGCGCGCGACGGCGTGGCCGGACACGCCCACGATGATCGAGGCCGGGTATCCGAGGGTGGTGGTCATCGGCTGGAACGGATTCCTCGCACCAGCCGGTACGCCTCCGGAAATCATCCAGAAAGTGTACCGCGACAGCGCCCGGCACCTGTCAACCCCGGAACTCCGTGACCGCCTGAGCGCCCTCGGCGCGGAGCCCGCCGGCACCACGCCCGACCAGTTCGCTGCGTTCTTGAAGAGCGAAACGGAGAAGTGGCAGCGCGTATCCAAGGCGGCCGGCATCTACCAGAGCCAGTGACCGGCGACTGCGGGAGAGGCGTGCATCGTGATTCGTGACTGGCGTCACGCCCGGTCACGTCGCGCCTCGTCACCTCACGCTTCATCTCGTCACGCCTCATTCGACGGGCGGCGCGGTTAGAATTGCCGCAACATTCCGCCTGTCACCAAGATGAACACGACCGCCGACACGCCCGCGCTGGCAAGCGTGGTCGTCCTGAAGCTGCAGGAGTTCGCCCGCAAGCCGGTGGCCGACCAGGTGAAGCTCAAGGCGCGGCTCGAGTCGCTGGTGGGATCGGCGATCAAGCCGCTGCCGGTCGCCGGGCGCATCGTGCTCGACACCTCGGATGGCATCGCGGTCGTGGTGCCCGGCAGGCCCCGCACCGCCCTCGCGCTCGCGGTGCGCGCGCAGGCGGCCGCGGATATTCCGGTGTGCATCGGCGTCAACCATGGACCGGTCAAGGCGGTCTCTGATGCGCTGCGCGGGCCGGGGCTGGTCGGGGACGCGCTTGCTTCGGGATCGACGCTCGCGAACGCCGCGGCGCCCGGCCGTCTCGTCGCCTCGCGCTCCTTCCGCGAAGCCCTCAAGGCCGATTCGCCAGCCCGCGCGGCGGACCTGAGGGCGGCGGGCACGTTCACCGATGCGAACGTGCGCTCCCACGAACTGTTCGCCTTCGACCGGCGCGCGGCGCGTTCGCGCCGCTGGCGGCTCGCCGCCTTCGGCACCCTCGCCATCGCCGCCATCATCGGGACCGGTTTCGGGGCGCGACTGATGCGCCTGGCGTACGAGCCGCCGCCGGTGCGCCCCGCGGTGATTCAACTTCAGATCAAGCCCCGCGGAGACGTGTTCATCGATGGCGTGTGGCAGGGCGCGAGCCCTCCGCGCACCCACCTCGAGGTTGACCCCGGTCCCCACACGATCGAGGTGCGTAACCGGCCGAGCCCGCCGCTCCGGCTCCAGGTAAGCCTGGGATCGGGCGAGAGCATGACGATCTCGCACACGTTCACCGTTCCCGCGCCCGCCGTGAAGAGCCCGCCCAAGAGCGCCGCCAAGCGCCCGGAAAAGAAGGTGGAGAAGAAGCCGGAAAAGAAGGTGGAGAAGAAGCCGGAAAAGAAGGCGGAGGAGCCCCGGAGGAAGACCCCGCGCGATTACTGGCGTGATTTCCGCCGCGGCATTGGCCTCTGACGACCGTGATGGATGACGGGAAATGAGTAAAGGGAAGCTAAAACAGCTCGGCCGCTACCGCCTCGTCGCCGAACTCGGGCGCGGCGCGATGGGGGTCGTCTACCGGGCGGAAGACCCGCTGCTCAACCGCACGGTCGCGGTGAAGAGCATCATCCTGATGGACGAACCGGCGGTGCGCGCCGAGTACGAGGCGCGCTTCTTCCAGGAAGCGAAGGCGGCGGGCGGCCTCAACCATCCCAACCTGGTCACTATCCACGACGTCGGCCGCGAGGGCGACATGGCGTACATGGCGATGGAGCTGCTCGAAGGGACCGACCTGCGCGCACTGATGGCGCGCGGCCGCGTGCCGCTTCCGCTCGCTCTCGACGTCATGGCGCAGGCAGCGGAGGGTTTGGCCCACGCGCACGGGCACGGCGTCGTGCACCGCGACATCAAGCCTGGAAACATCATGATCGTGCACGGCCGGGTCGCAAAAATCATGGATTTCGGGATCGCGCGAGTGCGCGCATCCGACGTGAAGACGCAGACCGGGGCGATACTCGGCTCACCGCGGTACATGTCGCCGGAACAGGTGACCGGACAGGCCGCGGACCGCAGGTCTGATATCTTCTCGCTCGGCGTTGTGCTGCACGAGCTGGCGGCGGGAGAGCCGCCGTTCTCCGCGCCCACCGTGACCCAGCTCATGCACCAGATCGCGACCGCGACGCCCCGCCCGCCGAGCGCGACCAACGCGGCGGTGCCCGCGATGCTGGACCTGATCGTCGCCCGGGCGCTGCAGAAGCAGCCCGCTGAACGCTACCAGAGCGCGGCCGAGCTCGCCTCCGACCTGCGCACCTGCCTGGCGGAACTCGCCGGCGGGCAGAGTCCGCAGCCCGCGGTCGTGGCGGCGGCACCCGGAGCCGCCCCGGCGACGGCGGTACGGGTCGGCGCGGAGAGGGAGGAGACCGCTCCCGCCACCGAACCCGCAGCGGGAACCCTTGCGCCGTCCGCGATCCAAGCCGCGACGCATCTTCCGCTATCCCGGAAATTCGACTCCGCCGCGGCCCTGCGGCGATTGACGGAATTGGCGGCGCAGGGCGGCGCCGAAACCCAGGTCCCGGGGTCCGGACGGCGGGGCATTCTCGGCCGGCTGTGGCGTTACCCCGGCTGGTCGTTCTTCACGGTGGCCGTCGCCACGGCGAGCGCGGCCGCCTACTACATCGCTTACCACTACTGACGATCGTTCGTGGATCGTGGCTCGATTCACGACTCTCCAGTCGCCAGTCATACTTCGTGCCAGCGGGCGCCCACGGAGTAAACTAGTGCAACGAGGGTAGCAGCCATGGTCCGGTTCCCGGCAGGTTTCGGTGCGCGAGGGGGCATCCGGTGGCTGGCGGCGTGCGCGCTGACAATGGGGTGCGCGCTCGCGCAGGACCGCGCCAGCGAACTCACCCCCGAGCGCCGCGCGCGCCTGCAATGGGAAGCGGGCTACGTGCTGCACCAGCTCGGCGAGTACGAGCGCGCCGTCGAGGCCTATCGCGCGTCGATCGCCGACCGTCCCACCGCCGAAGCCCACACCTTCCTAGGCTGGTCGCTGAGCTACCTCGGGCGTATCGACGAGGCGATCTCCCACTGCAAGATTGCGATCAAGCTCGATCCCGACTTCGGCAATCCCTACAACGACATCGGCGTCTATCTGCTCGACCGGGGGCAGTTGCAGGAGGCCATCCCCTGGCTCGAGAAGGCGATCGGGTCGAAGCGCTATTGCTGCTACCAGTTTCCGCACGCCAACCTGGGGCGGATACTGCTGATGCAGGGCAGGGTCGCGGACGCGAGGCGATCGTTCGAGCGCGCGCTCGAATATGACCCCTACTACATGCCGGCACTGCTCGGCCTCGAGCTCATCCGGCGCGGCGGCCTGCAGGGGTTATAGGAATCAGCCGGACTCACGGATGTCTAAATGAATGGTACGCGCTGGCAGCCCGGGATCGTGCAATTTGTCACGCCGCCGTCGCAATCGCGATCACCGCAGCCCGCCGCTGGATCGGAAACTGTGAAAATCGTCGTGGACGGTAGCTGATCGAGCGCACAATGCTGGCCAACGTTGATGGCGGCCCGTCTCGATAAGTTAGAACCGGCACAGGGGGTGGCAAGAGGATATCCCGTGGACAGCACGCGGAATTCGATCGGCCCGATCCAGCGGATGCCGCATTTCTGGCAGATCGGCCTGCTGGCCGCCGTCTATTTCGTGGTAGCCAAGCTGTCGTTGCAGTTCGCGATTCCGCCCGGTTATGCCACCGCCATCTGGCCGCCGTCCGGTATTGCGCTTGCCGCCACGCTCGTGCTCGGCAATCGCCTCTGGCCCGGCGTCTGGCTGGGCGCCGCGCTGGTCAACTACACGGTTAATTTCTCCCCGATCCTGGCGGTGCTGATGGGCACCGGCAACGCCCTGGAAGCGCTCGCCGGGGCTGCGCTCATCCGGCGCCACATGGGCGTTCCCCGCCCATTCGAGCGCTGCAGAGACGTCGTCATATTTGTCGCCGTCGCCGCCCTGAGCTGCACGATCGCAGCCACGGTCGCCGTATTGTCGCTGGCCATGGTGGGCTCCGTGTCCTGGCCGGATATCCTGCCGAACTGGTGGACATGGTGGCAGGGCGACGTCGCCGGGATCATCCTCGTCACGCCGCTCATCCTCAGCTGGCGCCAGCGCCGGGCCGCGTCCTGGTCGCGCCGGAAAAAGCTGGAGGCGGCCTGCCTGGGAGGGCTGTTGCTGATCGTCACTATCCTCGTTTTCGGCGATGCCACGGAGTTTCTCTCTCCGTTCCCGCTGACGTTCTCGATCCTGCCAATCATGATGTGGGCAGCGCTTCGCTTCAGCCAGCGCGTGGTGACGACGGCGTCGGCGGTGGTCAGCGCCTTTGCCACCGACTTTACGGTCCATGGCATCGGTCCGTTCGCGCTCTGGTCGTTGAACGAATCGCTCCTCATCCTGCTGGCATTCATCAGCACGTTGGTCATCACGAGCCTGGTGCTGAGCGCGCTGAGGATCGAGCGCGGCCAGGCCATGGACCAGCTCGAGCGGGCTCTGATCGAGCTCCGCGAACAGGCGATCACCGATCCGTTGACCGGTCTCTACAATCGCCGCTACCTGTGGGAATTCCTGCGCCGCGAGTGGATCCGGGCCAAACGCAGGGACGACACGTTGGCCGTGATCATGATAGACCTCGATCATTTCAAGCGCATCAACGACGCCCACGGACATGAGGCCGGAGACTTCGTGCTGACGGCGGTCGCCGGGCTGCTCAGGAACCGGATCCGCAGCAGCGACATCGTTTGCCGCTATGGCGGAGAGGAGTTCGCTCTCGTTCTGCCCGAGGCCTCGTTTGAAAGCGTGCGCCTGCGGGCCGAGGACATCCGGGTAGCAATCAGGGGTCTTGACCTCACGCATCAGGGCCTGCCGCTCGGCAGGATTACAGCCTCGCTCGGCATTGCCCTCTTCCCGGACCACGTGAACGATCCGGACTCCCTGGTGCACGCGGCCGATGCGGCGCTATACGAGGCAAAGGGCGCCGGACGTGATCGCACCGTCTTCAGCCCGCCCCGGGAACTCTCGCAGATCCCTGCAAGCCCCAGCATTTCCAGTTGAGATGAAAGCACCCGGTCCCACCCGGCGCGGCAGCGGGGTGTGCCGGAGATAGAATACGCTGCCGCCGCGTATACTGACCGGGCGGCCCACGAATCGCGAACGCTTTCCCGGGTGAACTCAGACACGCTGATCCGCATCAAGTACCTCAGGTTCTCCTACGGGCCGAACCGGGTCTTGAAGGGCGTCGATCTCGAGGTGCCGCGCGGGAAGGTAGTCGCGATCCTCGGTGCGAGCGGCTGCGGCAAGAGCACGCTGCTGCGCCTGATCGGCGGGCAGCTCAAGCCCCGCGGCGGCTTCGTGGAGGTGGAAGGCCAGGTCGTGCGCGACATGCGCGACGACGAGCTCTACCGCATGCGCCGCAAGATGGGCATGATGTTCCAGAGGAGCGGCCTCTTCACCGACCTCTCGACCTTCGAGAACATCGCCTTTCCCATGCGCGAGCGCACCTCGCTCCCGGAGCCGGTCATCCGCGACCTGGTCATGATGAAGCTCCACGCGGTGGGTCTGCGCGGCGCCCACAACCTGATGCCGAACGAGCTCTCGGGCGGGATGCAGCGGCGCGTCGCGCTGGCGCGCGCCATCGCGCTCGACCCTAGGATCATCATGTACGATGAGCCGTTCGCCGGGCTCGACCCGATCTCGCTCAACGTGATCGCGAACCTGATCCGGCGCCTGAACGACGCGCTGGGCGTGACCTCCATCGTGGTGAGCTACGATGTCGTGGAATCGCTCAAGATCGCGGACTATGTCTACTTCATCTCGGACGGCGTCGTCGCCGCCCGCGGCACCGTCGCGGAGGTGAGGGCGTCGAAGGATCCATTCGTGCGCCAGTTCGTGGACTGCCTGCCCGACGGCCCGGTGGCCTTCCACTACCCTGCCAGGCCGTTCGCCGCGGACCTGCGGATGGGTGGCGCCGCCTAGATCTCCAGCGGGAACTGGTCGCCGACGTCGTACACCAGCCGGCTGCCGTCGCTTCGCGCAAGCCGGTTCAGCGTGTGGTCGATGCTCTTTCCCGGGCTCAGGAGATGGAGCACGCGGACACCGCGCGTGACGAGGCAGTCGGCAATCAGGTGCCGGTGACACTGCCAGGGCAGCCGCTCGGCGCACAGGATGACGGTGCGCTGCCCGCTGCCGGCCTTGGCGAGGCGGTCAAGCGCCCACAGGAATTCCTCCGTCGCCATGTGATCGGCATAGGCGCGGAAGCCCGGATTTCTCAGCGCGACGTGGGGCGAGTCCTTCACGGGCCGTCGCCGGCCGCCGAGCGCCTCCCCCTCCCACACGTAGCGGATGCCTCCGACTGCAAGCGACTTCTCGAGCGCCTCGCGCCCGAACTGCGGGTGGCGGCGCGAGGCGGGATACGCCCGCACGTCCACGAGGCACTCGATCGCGGCGTCCCTCAGCAGGCCCAGGAACTCGTCGATGGGGCGGTTGCCATGGCCGATCGTATAGATCACGACTCACCGACGATACCCACGGCGTCGCCGAGCTTGCAGCCGAGCGTTTCAGCGGCGCTGGCGGAATGGGCCGCGATCTCGACCAGTCCCAGGCTGTTTTCATACCAGAACGCATCTCCCCGCCGCACCGCGGAGAACACTCGCGCGTAGGGGACTTCCCGGCCGTTGACGCCGAGCTTGCGGCCCCGTGGCGCCGACGCCGCGCGCAGGCCCGTGACCAGGTTGCCGAAATGGTCCACGTAGATGACCTCGCCGAGATCGTCCGGTCCGAAGTCGACGGCGAGTGCGGCCTTCTTCAGCTTTGCGGTCTTGAGGCTATCCCGTGCGAGCATGGCGGCGACCGGTGCAAACAGGTCGCGCCCGTGGAATGAGGCCGAGAGCTCCTGCGGCCGCCAGCCGATGGAAAACACCTCGCGCTTCTTCGCGCGCGCCGCCGCCACCGAGATGAGTCCGTTGTCGGGCCCGACGAACCAGCGCCCGTCGGCAGCCACCGCCACCGGCGCGCGCGGCCCGCCCACCCCCGGGTCCACGACAGCCAGGGTGACGCTCTCCCTGGGGATCCGCTCCGCGAGCGCTGCGAGGAGATGCGCGCCGGCCTTGACGTTGAACGCGGGCGCATCGTGTAGGAGATCGATCACGACCTCCTTTGGCGCCTGGCTCTGCAGCACTGCCTTCACCTGGCCGACGTAGAGTCCGCCGCCGCCGAAATCGGTGAACAGGAAGATCATGCGGGGATTCTATACCCGAGCTCGGAGCCCTCATGAGTCGCGAGCCGGGGCTCACCTAAAGAAAAAGCCGGCTCACGGCCGGCTTTGAAAAACTAACGTGGTGCGGGTTATGCGGCCTTTGAAACCGCCTCCTTCTTCGCCCCTTTCTGGGTCCCCTCCCTTTTGTCCTTTACGGCATCCGCCCCGGCCTCCGGGCGGTCCATCAGCTCCACGTACGCCATCGGCGCGTTGTCGCCTTTGCGGAAGCCGGACTTGAGGATGCGGAGGTAGCCGCCGTTGCGTTTCGCGTAGCGTGGCCCCAGCTCGTCGAATACCTTCAGCACCACGTCGCGGTCGCGCAGGCGGTTGAAGGCGAGCCGGCGGTTGGCGAGCGAAGGTTTCTTGCCGAGCGTGATGATCGGCTCGACCACGCGCCGCAACTCCTTCGCCTTGGGCAGCGTGGTCTGGATCGCCTCGTGCCGGAGCAGCGAGTTCGCCATGTTGCGGAACATCGCCAGGCGGTGGCTGCTGGTGCGGTTGAGCTTTCTTAATCCGTGCCGATGACGCATCGTTGGTTCCTCATCCCTGCATTTTTTCCAGTCCCACCGGCGGCCAGTTCTCGAGCTTCATGCCCAGGGTGAGCCCCCGCGTCGCGAGGACCTCCTTGATCTCGTTCAGCGACTTGCGGCCGAGGTTCGGGGTCTTCAGGAGCTCGGTCTCGCTCCTCTGGATGAGGTCGCCGATATAGTAGATGTTCTCGGCCTTGAGGCAGTTCGCCGAGCGCACCGTCAACTCGAGGTCGTCCACCGGCCGCAGCAGGATCGGGTCGATCTGGGTTGCCTTCTTCTCCTCGATCTGCGTCGGCAGGCCCTTCAAATCCGCGAATACCGCGAGCTGCTCGACCAGGATGCGCGCGGCGAAGCGCACCGATTCCTCGGGGTCGATCGCGCCGTTGGTCTCGACGTCGATGACCAGCTTGTCGAGGTCGGTCCGCTGCTCGACGCGCGCCGCCTCCACTGCGTAGCTCACGCGGCGCACCGGGCTGAACGACGCGTCGAGCAGGATGCTCCCGACGGTGCGCCCCTCCTCGGGATTGGTCTTGCGGGTCGTCGCCGCAACGTAGCCGCGCCCGTGCACGACCTTGATCTCCATGTCGAGCTTGCCTCCGGCGGCGAGGTGCGCGATGACGTGATCGGGATTGACGACCTCCACGTCGTGCATCGGCTCGATATCGCCGGCGGTGACGACGCCTTCACCCGACTTCTTGAGCGAGAGCAGCGCTTCCTCGCGGTTGTGCATCTTCAGCACGATGCCCTTGAGGTTCAACAGCAGGTCCACCACGTCCTCCTGCACGCCGTCGATGGTGGAGTACTCGTGCAGCACGCCGCCGATCTTGACCTCGGTCGCCGCGTAGCCCGGCAGCGAGGAGAGCAGCGTGCGCCGGAGCGCGTTGCCGAGCGTATGGCCGTAACCGCGCTCGAACGGCTCCATCGTGAGCCGGGCGTGGTAGGGCGAAATGTTCTGGACATCGATGATGCGGGGCTTCAGGAAGGTACTGCTTGCCATGGTTCGGTGACCTCTCGCGATGACTATTTCGAGTAGAGCTCGACCACCAGCGATTCGTTGATGGTGGACGGGAGCTCCGTGCGTTGCGGGCGCGCCTTGAACTTGCCTTTGAGGCCCTTGGCGTCGACTTCCAGCCACTCGGGAAAGCCGCGCCCTTCCGCCGCTTCCGCCGCGCCCTTGATGCGCAGCTGCTGCTTGGCCTTGCCGGCGACTTCGATCATGTCGCCCGGGCGGCAGATGAACGAGGGAATGTTGACGCGCCGGCCGTTCACCAGGATGCCGTTATGGCGCACGATCTGGCGCGCCTCGGTGCGGGAGGAGCCGAATCCCATGCGGTAGGCGACCGTGTCGAGCCGGCTCTCCAGCAGTTGCAGCAGGTTCTCGCCGGTGATGCCCTTCTTCTGCTCGGCTTCGTGGTAGATCTTGCGGAACTGGCGCTCGAGCAGGCCGTAGATGCGCCGCACTTTCTGCTTTTCGCGCAGTTGCACGCCGTAGCCCGAGAGCCGGGTGTTCTTCTGCCCATGCTGCCCCGGCGGATAATTGCGGCGCTCGATGGCGCACTTGTCGGTGAAGCACTTCTCGCCCTTGAGGAAGAGCTTCTCCCCTTCCCGGCGGCACTGCCGGCACTTCGCGTCGATGTTCCTGGCCACTATGCTACCTCTCTATCATCTGTAGGGGAGCACGAGGGGAGTATCCCCTCGTTTTCCTATTTCGTTCTCCTGGCGCGCTAGACGCGCCGCTTCTTCGGCGGCCGGCAGCCGTTGTGCGGCACCGGCGTCACGTCGGATATTTGCGTGATCTTGAAGCCGGCCGCATTGAGCGCGCGCACCGCCGACTCGCGCCCCGGGCCCGGGCCCTTGATATGCACTTCGAGATTCTTCACGCCGCATTCCTGGGCAAGCGCGCCGGCGCGGCCGGCGGCCACCTGCGCGGCGAAGGGCGTACTCTTGCGCGAGCCCTTGAATCCGTTCGAGCCGCAGGTCGCCCACGCGAGCGTGTTGCCTTGGCGGTCGGTGATGGTGACGATCGTATTGTTGAAGGAGGCGTGGATGTGGGCAATTCCCTCCGCCACGTTCTTCTTGACCTTCTTGCGTACCCGGGTGCTGGCTTTGGCCATATCGAGCTTCCTTGCCTAGATGGTTACGGGCTTGATGGTCTTGACCGCCATTTTGCGCGGCCCCTTGCGCGTGCGGGCGTTGGTGCGGGTGCGCTGCCCGCGCACCGGCAGCCCGGCGCGATGGCGCTTGCCGCGCCAGGTGCCGAGATCGATCAGGCGCTTGATGTTCATCGAGACCTCGCGGCGCAGCTCACCCTCGACCGTGATCTTGGAGACCTGCTCGCGCAGCTTGTCGACCTCCGAATCCGACAGGTCCTTGATCTTGGCCGAGCTGTTGACGCCTGCCGCCGCGCATATGCTGCGCGCGCGGGATCGGCCGATACCGAGGATCGCGGTCAGCGCGATCTCGGCGTGTTTGTGATTCGGTATGTTGACTCCGCCAATCCGGGCCATGCTTCTGTCCTCAATTCAAAAGGCTGCCGTCCACTATCCACCGTCCACCGCATTTCATCCCTGGCGCTGCTTGTGGCGCGGGTTCTTGCAGATCACCCGCACCACCCGCTTGCGGCGCACGATCTTGCAGTTGCGGCAGATTCTCTTCACCGATGCCAGCACTTTCATGTCCGTATCCTCGAATCACGTCTCACAAATCTCGAATTACGCCTCTTCACCTGGCGCGGAATACGATGCGCCCGCGCGTGAGATCGTAGGGCGTCAGTTCCACCGTCACCTTGTCTCCCGGCAGGATGCGGATATAGTGCATGCGCATCTTGCCCGAGATGTGGCCGAGCACCACGTGCCCGTTCTCCAGCTTCACCCGAAACGTCGCATTGGGCAGGGTCTCCACGATCTCGCCCTGCATCTGTATCGTCTCTTCCTTCGACATCAGCGCGTCGGGAACATGCCGCCCTTGAAATTGGCCTTTTTGAGCAGGCTCTCATACTGGTGGGACATGACGTAGGCCTGCACCTGCGCCATGAAGTCCATGGTCACCACCACGATGATGAGGAGCGACGTGCCGCCGAAATAGAACGGCACGTTCTTCCACACGATCAGGAACTCGGGCAACAGGCAGACCAGGGTCACGTAGATGGCGCCGGCCAGCGTCAGCCGCATCATGATTTTCTCGATGTAGCGCCCGGTCTGCTCGCCCGGACGGATGCCCGGCACGAATGCTCCGCTCTTCTTGAGGTTGTCCGCGGTCTCTTTAGGGTTGAACACCAGCGCGGTGTAGAAGAAGCAGAAGAAGATGATCGCGGACGCGTAGAG
>JBOIEM010000129.1:0-4288 GCA_050741115.1 Burkholderiales bacterium | reverse complement strand
GGAAACAAGGTTTTTGTAGCCCCGGGCCTTCAGAGCGCGCGGACGGCCGAACCTGCCAGCCCGCTGTGGCCCGCCACGTAAGTCTTCGTTTCGCGGTTCATTCGTTGCGCTCGAGAACCTTGTGGCCGTGGCGATTTACTAGTTCGTCCCGTTCCACAAGAGTGCGGCGCTTGATGCCGTGCACCTCGTAGCCCTTGTCGAGCAGGAACTCCGCGAGATAGGCGCCGTCCTGGCCGGTGACGCCGGTAACCAACGCGACTTTCTTCATTCGGACACCGCAGCCTGCGTGTTGAGCGGTCAGCCGGCGGGTTCGCCGCGCAGGATGCGCCCGGCTACCGTGTCGATCAGGCGCCGGGAGATGCTGATCGGTGGCGGCAGCCTGGGAAGCTGATCGGGCTCGAACCAGGCCGCTTCCTCGATCTCCACGCCGTCGGGACGGATCTCCCCGCCGGCGTATTCCGCCGTGAAGGCGATCATCAGCGAGTGCGGAAACGGCCACGGCTGGCTGCCGAAGTAGCGAATGTTCTTCAACTGCACCCCGACTTCCTCCCGCGTTTCGCGGGCAACCGTGTCTTCCAGCGTCTCGCCCGGCTCGACGAAGCCGGCGAGCGCCGAGTAACGCCCCTTTGGAAACGCGGGTTTGCGCGCGAGGAGGAGCTTCCTGCCGTGCGTTACGAGGATCATGATCGCCGGCGAGACCGGCGGATAGGTGGTGAAGCTGCAGCGGGGGCAGACGCGCGAGCGCTCGTCCTTGCGCGGCTCGTTGGGCGAGCCGCAGCGGCTGCAGTACTGATGGTTGCGGTCCCATTCGAGGAGCTGGTAGGCGCGGCCGGAGAGCGCCGCGAGCGTGGTCTCCACCAGCCCGAACAGGTCCCGCAATCCCAGGGGCGCCCAGCCCTGCGGCAATTCCTGCGCCTCGTGCACTTCGGCCGCGTAGCAATGTCTGCCGTCATAGAGCCCCAGGTAGACGTGACGGAGAGGATTGATGCCGTGCGCGACGAGGTCCACGCACACGGGCAGGTCCGGCTCGTCGGCGCCGTTCAGCACGAGGATCTCGGATTTCCGGAAGGCGAACCATAGCGCCGGCTCCGTCAACCGCTCCGGGGGCGTCACGAGGGGGACGTATTCAGGCATCGCGCTCCATCCTGTCACGGCTTATCCAGCTTGCGCCAGAGGCACGCCCCCTTGGTCACGTTGTCGATGTCCTGAAGAATGCGGGCGTGCTCGGCCAGCTCGTCCTTCGTGGCGCGGAGGACGACAAGATCGAGCTTGCCGTGCGCGGCCTCCGCAGCGGCGGCGGCGGCGGGAGTCGCCTCCACTTCCATCACCAGGCTCTCCTGGCCGCGCGTCATGGCGAGATAGACCTCGGCGAGAAGTCGCGCGTCGAGCAGCGCGCCGTGCAGCGTGCGGGCGGAATTGTCGATCTGGTAGCGCTCGCACAGCGCGTCCAGGCTGTTCCTCTTGCCGGGGTGGAGGTCCTTCGCGAGGCGCAGCGTGTCCACGATCCCCAGGCAATAGTCGGCAACCGGCTTCAACTCGGCTAGGTCGAGCTCGCGATTGAGAAAGGCGACGTCGAAGGCCGAGTTGTGGATGACGAGCTCCGCGCCGCCCAGGTAATCGAGGAACTCGGCGGCGACGTCACGGAACTTGGGCTTGTCGCTCAGGAACTCGGCGGTGAGCCCGTGCACCTCGAGCGCGCCGGCCTCGCTCTCACGCCCGGGATTGAAGTAGCGGTGGAAGTCGTTCCCGGTGAAGCGGCGATTCACGAGCTCGACCCCGGCGATCTCGATGATGCGGTGGCCCAGCTCGGGCTCGAGGCCGGTGGTTTCGGTGTCCAGCACGATTTGCCGCATCCGGTCACGCTTCTCAAGATGTTGGGGTAATTATAAACTTCCGCCATGCCCGCAACCTCCCCTTGGCGCGATGCGTCCGAATGGTTCGCCACGCCGCTCGGGCGCTACCTCCTCGCGCGCGAGCAGGCGTACTTCGACAAGGCGGTGGCCGACGTTTTCGGCTACAACGCGTTCCAGCTCGGCCTGACCGGCATCGACCTGCTGCGCACGAGCCGCATCCCCCTGCGCTGCCGGGTGGATGTCGATGGAGTGGCCGGCTTGCGCGCGGACTTCCGGGACCTGCCCCTCGCGAGCAGCAGCGTCGACCTGGTCGTGCTGCCGCACGTGCTCGAGTTCAGCGACAACCCGCATCAGATACTGCGCGAAGTCGCGCGTGTGCTGCTGCCGGAAGCGCAGGTCGCGATCGCGTGCTTCAACCCCTGGAGCTTGTGGGGTTTGCGGCGCGCATTCGGCAGCAAGAGGGGCTATCCGTGGAACGGGCGCTTCATCCACCTCGCGCGGCTCAAGGACTGGTGCGCGCTGCTCGGCCTGGAAATCACCGCCGGACAGATGGCCTGCTACGTCCCGCCCTGCACGACCGAAAAATGGCTTGCGCGATTCGCCTTCATGGACGCGGCCGGCGACCGCTGGTGGCCGATCGGGGGCAGCGTCTATTTCCTGCAGGCGGTGAAGCGGGTTCGCGGCATGCGCATCATCATGCCGAGCTGGAGCGATCGCCTGGCGCCGGCCAAGAGCTTCGCCCCCGCGCCGAAGAAAGTGCGCGATGAGGAAGCCGTGACCGCCAGGGAGATGCAATGACGCGGAGAAAGGAAGACGATGACCGGTATCGTCGAGATCTACACCGATGGCGCATGCAAGGGTAACCCCGGCCGCGGCGGCTGGGGCGTGCTGCTCATGCACGACGGCAGGACGCGCGAGTTTCATGGCGGGGAAGCGCACACCACCAACAACCGGATGGAGCTCGTCGCGGTGATCCGCGCGCTGGAAGCGCTCGATCACGGCACCCGGGCGCGGCTGCATACCGACTCCCAGTACGTGCAGCTCGGCATCAGCACTTGGATCCGTGACTGGAAGAAGCGCGGCTGGCGCACCTCGGACCGGAAGCCGGTCAAGAACGTGGACTTGTGGCGCCGGCTCGAGGAGCTGGCGGCAACTCGCACGATCGAGTGGATCTGGGTACGTGGCCACGAGGGCAACGTCGGCAACGAGCGCGCCGACGAGCTGGCGAATCTCGGAGCAGCCGAGGTCATGGACAAGGCGTGACTTGATGAATCCTCTCCATGAGCAGATACGAAATAGTCGCGCTTCCCGCGTTCTCGGATAACTACATCTGGACGATCCGCGATTCGCGATGCGCCGCGGTGGTGGATCCCGGCGACGCGCGGCCGGTGCTGGATTACCTCGAAGCGCAGAAGCTCGAGCTCGTCGCTATCCTCAACACCCATCACCATGCCGACCACGTCGGCGGCAATGCCGGGCTTCTCGCGCGCTGGCAGGCGCCGGTTTACGGCCCATACGACGAGCGTATCCGCGAAGTCTCGCACCGGTTGAAGGACGGAGATTGCTTCACCCTGCCGCACTTCGGCGTCGAATTCGAGGTGCTGGAGATACCGGGGCATACCCGCAGCCATATCGCGTTTCACGGCGGCGGCCTGCTGTTCTGCGGCGACACGCTCTTCGCCGTGGGCTGCGGGCGGCTGTTCGAAGGCACGCCGCGGCAGATGCACGACTCGCTGTCGCGCCTGATGCGGCTCCCGGACGGGACCCGCGTCTATTGCGGCCACGAATACACGCTGTCCAACATCCGTTTCGCGATGTCCGCCGATCCCGATAATGCCGCCCTGCGCGACCTGGAGGCAAAGGCGAGGCAGCAGCGCGACCGGGGCTTGCCGACCCTGCCCTCGACCGTCGGGCAGGAAAAAGCGACCAATCCGTTCGTTCGCGTGCGCGAGCCTGCCGTGATCGCTTCCGCCAGCCGCTACGCCGGGAAGCCGTTGAACGATCCGGTGAGCGTCCTCGCCGCGATAAGGGAGTGGAAAAACGCCTTTTGACGGGCGCCGGTTGCGGCGGGCGGCGGGCGCGCCGTGATTGCTCGCAAATTGCATGCAGTTTTCCTCAGAATACGATGATTTTTAACACTATTTATCTTGACGTGCTCGTGCCACTTGGCTACCATCTGCGGTTGCTATAAAAAGGGTGTAACTCGTGGCTAATAACGATCTCGTACGCCTGCTCACCCTCCCTGCGCTCGCCCCTGAACGGGGGACGAGCGTGCCGGCGCTCGCCCAGGCCGCATGCTGATCCGCGCGTTGCCATGGGGTCTTGCGGCCCTGCTGCTTGGCGCCTGCGCGCAGATGCCGGAGGAGGCGGAGCCGCCGGCGCGGGCCGAGCCAGCCGTCGCCGCCACGGCGCCCACGCCCGTGCCGAAGGAGCAG
>JBOIEM010000128.1:0-3580 GCA_050741115.1 Burkholderiales bacterium | reverse complement strand
CGGCTTACGAAGTCGCCACGCTCGACAAAGTCATCAAGGCCGCCGCGCAGCGTGTCATGCCGCGCTGCCGCTACTTCGGGCTCTGTGGCGGCTGCAGCCTGCAGCACCTCGATGCGCGCGCGCAGGTCGCGGTCAAGCAGCGTGTGCTGGAAGACAGCCTGTGGCACATCGGCCGCGTGCGGCCCGAACAGATGCTGCCCGCGATTCACGGTCCCGCTTGGGGCTATCGGCACCGGGCGCGGATGGCGGCGCGTTACGTTGCAAAGAAGGGCGGCTCGCTGGTTGGCTTCCACGAGCGGCGCTCGAGCTACGTCGCGGACATGGAAAGCTGCGAGATCGTGCCGCCGCGCATCTCGCGCCTGCTCCGGCCGCTGCGCGAGCTGGTGAACGAGCTCTCGATCCGCAGCCGCCTGCCGCAGGTCGAGGTGGCGGTGGGGGAGGCGGCCGACGTGCTGATCCTGCGCGTTCTCGAGCCCCTGAGCGAGGCGGACGGGGCATATCTGCGCGGGTTCGCCGAATCACGGGGCGTACACCTCTATCTGCAGCCGCACGGTCCCGACTCCGCGTATCCATTTCATCCGCCGCAGCCCGCAGACCTGTACTACACATTGCCCGAGTTCGACCTCAAGATCCGCTTCGGCCCCACCGATTTCACGCAGGTCAACCACGCGGTGAACCGGGTGCTGGTGCGGCGGGCGCTCGCGCTGCTCGACCCGCAGCCGGGCGAGCGTGTTGCCGACATGTTCTGCGGAATCGGCAACTTTACGCTCGCCATCGCGCGGCGCGGTGCCGCGGCGGTGGGTGTCGAGGGAAGCACGGAACTGGTGAAGCGCGCGGCCGCGAACGCGATGGACAATGGCCTGTCGGGCTCAGCGAGCTTTGTCGAGATGGACCTCTATCGATTTCCTGGTGACGGGCTCGCCGCGCTGGGACATTTCGATCGCATGCTGCTCGATCCGCCGCGCGACGGCGCGGTTGAGCTGGTCAAGTCGCTGCCGGAGGACGCGCCGCGGCGCGTGGTCTATGTCTCGTGCAACCCGGGAACGCTTGCGCGCGATGCCGCAGTGCTCACCCAGACGCGCGGCTACCGCCTGAGCGCGGCGGGGGTGGTCAACATGTTCCCGCACACCTCGCACATCGAGTCCATCGCCGTCTTTGACCGCCAGGAGTGAGGCGGGAAGCACAACAAAAAGGGCGCCCGCAGGCGCCCTGATGGATCAGTTCAGTTATCTCTCAGTCTCTCTCGCCGGTCAGCGCCATCAGCAGCTGCAGCAGGTTGGCGAAGATGTTGAAGAGGCTCAGGTAGCAGCCCGTCGTCGCCATGATGTAGTTGGTCTCGCCGCCGTTGACGATGCGGCTGACATCGTGCAGCAGGAACAGCGCGAACACGACCACCACGATCGCCGAGATCGTCAGCGCCAGCGCCGGGATCTGCAGGAACATGTTGGCGACGAGGGCGAGCAACGCCACGACCATGCCGACGAAGAGGAACTTGCCCATGAAGCTGAAGTCCCGCTTCACGGTGGTCGCGATGCCGGCCATGACGAAGAAGATGACGCCGGTGCCGATGGCCGCGACGCCGATCAGTTGCGGCCCGTTCTTGAGCGTCAGCGCGACCGCGAGCAGCGGTCCCAGCCACCAGCCGAGGATGAACGTCATGGCGAGCAGCAGCACGACGCCGAGCCCGCTGTTGCGGTTCGCCGCGATGGCGAACTGCAGCCCGATGACGGCGCCAAGCATTACGAAGAAGCTCACGATCGGGTACTGCATGATGACCCCGCCGGTGCCGATGCCGATGAAGGCTCCGGCGGCGGTCGGCACCATGGTGAGCGCCAGCAGCAGATAGGTATTGCGCAGGACGCGCGATTGCTGAAGCGCGATGTCCTGTGTGCGGGCCTGGATGACGCCCGGGTTGGTCTGGATGTCCGGTTGCATGCGGTTTCCCTCCAAAGGATCTTGCTTGGGCTATTAGACTACAGAAACAACGCGCAAGTTTCAATGCTCCAACGATCCGGCGGCGTTCCAAGCGCCTGAAATCACGTGTATTATGGCGCGCGTTGCGACTTGAGCGTGGCGCGCGGAGGGTTGGCAGAGCGGTTTAATGCGGCGGTCTTGAAAACCGTTGTGGGGAAACCCACCGGGGGTTCGAATCCCTCACCCTCCGCCAATTCTCTCCCGTCTCCGGGGTCCCGCCCGCTACTTCTGGTTGCCGTTCTTCCTCAGGGCCTCTTTCCTGAGCCGGTTGTAGAGGCGGGGATTCGTCGCCTTCAGGCGGGAGGCGACCTCGAAGTCCCGGCCCTTGGCTTTCGCCAGCTCGATGCCCTCGATGTGAACCAGCCGCAGGAGCTCGCGCACCGGTCTCGGCATGCTGCGGCCGCTCTCGTAGCGCGAGCCGCCGCTCTGGGTCACGCCGACCCGCGACCAGAATTCCTGCTGGTTGAGGCGCAGCCGGCGCCGGATGCTGCGGGGATTGGTGATGCGTTCGAACGGTTTCATGTCGTTTGATTGCAGTTTTGGTCGTGGTGGATACGGCATTGACCGCGGGGTCAAGGATAGGTTCACGCGCGGGGGAGCGGGCGCAGGCCATGACGCAAGCATCATCGGCGCGGCCGCTTACCGTCTCGTTTTCCCCCGCAAAATCAACTAAAATACGCGACTTTTTCAAGCCGTTGCGGAAATGTCGCTGATCGTCCAGAAATACGGCGGCACCTCGGTGGGCTCGCCCGAGCGCATCAAGAACGTCGCCCGCCGCGTCGCCCGCTGGAAGGCGAAGGGGCACCAGCTGGTGGTGGTCGTCTCCGCGATGGCGGGGGAGACCAACCGCCTGATCGCGCTCGCCCGGGAAATCCAGGCGCATCCCGACCTGCGCGAGCTCGACGTGATGCTGGCGACCGGCGAGCAGGTGACGATCGCGCTGCTCGCGATGGCGTTGATGGACCTGGGGCTCAAGGCGCGCAGCTACACCGGGGCGCAGGTGAGGATCCTGACCGACAACGCCCACACCAAGGCGCGCATCGTGAGCATCGACGAGAGCCGCATCCGCAGGGACCTCGCCGAGGGCTGCGTCGTGGTGGTGGCCGGCTTCCAGGGCGTGAACGAGAAGGGCGACATCACCACGCTCGGGCGCGGGGGCTCGGACACGACGGGCGTTGCGCTTGCGGCGGCGCTCAAGGCCGAAGAGTGCCAGGTCTATACCGATGTGGACGGGGTCTACACCACCGACCCGCGCATCGTGCCGGAAGCGCGGCGGCTGAAGTCCGTCACCTTCGAGGAGATGCTCGAGATGGCGAGCCTCGGCTCCAAGGTGCTGCAGATCCGGTCGGTCGAGTTCGCGGGGAAGTACCGGGTCAAGCTGCGGGTGCTCTCCAGTTTCGAGGAGGAGAGCGAAGGCACGCTGATCACATTCGAGGACGACGAAAACATGGAACAGGCGACCATTTCAGGCATCGCGTTCAACCGCGACGAGGCGAAGATCACCATCCTCGGCGTGCCCGACCGTCCCGGCATCGCCTACCAGATCCTGGGGCCGATCGGCGACGCCAACATCGACGTGGACATGATCGTGCAGAACGTGAGCCAT
>JBOIEM010000127.1:0-5599 GCA_050741115.1 Burkholderiales bacterium | reverse complement strand
GCGACGGCGCGATGCTGAAGGCGGCGCTGCCGTTCACCGCGCGCCATTTCGGCCGCGCCATCATCATGCCCAACCTGCTGCCACCGGTGTGCAGGGTCAAGGAAGCGGAGGCCTACCGCGAGCGGATCCGCAAGGCGCTGCCGGCGGGCGCGAAATTCGAGCCGCTCATGACGTGCTACATGACGCACGATACGGACCCCGACGAAGTGGAAGCCGGGTTCCGGGCGGGCGTCTTCACCGGCGTCAAGATCTACCCGGCGAACGTGACGACCCACTCCGCGGCCGGCGTCTCGGACTTCCGCAGGATCCGCCGTGTCATCGAGCGCATGGAGAAAATCGGCATGCGCCTGCTGATCCACGGCGAGGTGATCGACCCGGAGGTGGACGTGTTCGACCGCGAAGCGGTGTTCATCGAGCGCGAGCTCGCTCCGCTCACGCGCGACTTCCCGGGGCTCAAGGTGATCCTCGAGCACGTCTCGTCGAAGGACGGCGTCGACTTCGTGCGCTCGAACGCCGGGCAGGTGGGCGGCACGATCACGCCCTACCACCTTATGTTGACGCGCACCGACTGGCTCGGCTGGGGCAACCGCCCCTACCTGTACTGCGCGCCGGTCATCAAGACCGCCAAAGACCGCGCGGCGCTGCGAGCCGCTGCGACCTCGGGCGCGAGCAATTTTTTCCTGGGAACGGATTCGGCTCCGCACCCGGTGACCAGAAAGCTCGACGTCGTCGGCGCCGCGGGGCTGTTCAATTCTCCGGTGGCCATCGAGTCCTACGCGCAGGTGTTCGCGGAGGAAAACGCGCTGGACAGGCTCGAGGCGTTTGCCTCGCTCAATGGTCCGCGGCACTACGGCTTGGCCCCGAACGCGGAGACGATCACGCTCGAGCGCACGCCCTGGCAGGCGCCGGTGGAAATGAAGATCGACGGCCCCGACGAGCGCGCCCTGATACACCGGGGCGGCGAGACGATCCCGTGGCGGGTTGCATCCTGAGCGCCGGCCCTCATCCCCGCCCCTCCATCCTTCACCCCCGCCCCTCTCCCGGGTGGAGAGGGGAGGCTCGAGATCCCCTTCTCCCCGTGGGAGAAGGGCATGGGATGAGGGGAGGAAGAATGGAGATTCGAGGAGCAAACGGACCGTAATCCGTCTGCAACGGGAAACGATGGAGTTCGACAACACGCTCGAAGTGCCATTGCCGCCGGAGGAGGCGTGGACGGTGCTCCTCGACATCCGGCGCATCGCGGCCTGCATCCCGGGCGCGGAGCTGACCGAGGTGGTGGACGAGCGCACCTACAAGGGCAGGGTCGCCGTGCGCATCGGGCCGGTGGCGATGTCCCTCGTCGGGCAGGCCCAGCTGGACGAGATCGATCACGCGAACCGGAGCGCGCGCGTCAAGGCGCGGGGGTCCGACCCCAAGGGCCGTGGCAGCACCGATGCGGTGATCGATTTCCGGCTGGTGCCGGCCGGAAACGGCAGCCGCGTGTTGATTCATTCCGAAGTGAAGCTGGCGGGCGCGATTGCCCAGTACGGGCGCGGGTCCGGCATGATCCAGAGCGTAGCGGCGCAATTGATCGCGCAGTTCGGCGCAGCGCTGAAAGCGCAAATTGAGCAGCCGCCGTCCCGGACCGGGGGACAATCTCCCCCCGTCGCCAAGCCGATCTCGGGATTGACGGTGCTCGGAAAGGCGGCGTGGGATTCGGCAAAGCGAGCGTCCCGGAAACCGCCGCCGGAATCCTGACCCGATGAAACCCGCACCCTTCGAGTATCACGCCCCGAAGACGGTCGAATCGGCGGTCGCGCTGCTTGCGGAGGTCGCGCCACGGGAAGGACGGGTTCTTGCCGGCGGGCAGAGCCTGGTGCCGGCGATGGCGTTGCGCCTGGCGCAGCCCGGTCACCTCGTGGACATCAACGGAGTGGCGGGCCTCGATCGCGTCCACACCGAGGCGGGCGAGCTCGTGATCGGCGCCTGCGTGCGGCACGCTGCCTTCCACCAGCAGGTGGCGGAGGGTCCGCTGGGAGCGCTTCTTTCGCGCGTGGTCCGTCACATCGCGCACTATCCGATCCGCACCCGCGGCACGTTCTGCGGCAGCGTGGCCTACGCCGATCCCGCGTCGGAATGGTGCCTGCTCGCCGCGACGCTCGGCGCCAGGATGACGGCGAGGAGCGTGCGCGGCACGCGTGTCATCGCGGCAGCCGATTTTTTCCGGGGACCGATGACGACCGCGCTCGCCGCGGACGAGCTGCTCACCGAGGCGCGCTTGCCGCTGCTGGCGGCGGACGCGCGATTCGGATTCTGCGAGTTCAGCCGGCGCGCGGGTGACTTTGCGGTCGCGATGTCGCTGGCGACCTTCCGCCTCAAGAATGGCGTCATGGCCGAGGCGCGCCTTGGGATAGGGGGAGTGGAGGGACGGCCCCGGCGCGTGGGCGCAGCCGAGACGATGCTCGAAGAGCAACGGCCTTCGAGCGATGTATTCCGCGCCGCCGCGGACCGGGTGGCCCGCGCCGTCGAGCCGCTCGACGATGCCCGGTATGCCGCCGGCTACCGGCGCGATCTCGCTCGCGTGCTGACGCGCCGGGCACTGGAGACCGCCGCGGCATGAAAATCGATGTCACGCTCAACGTCAACGGCAAGGATCACGCGATCCGGGTGGAGGCCCGTCGCACGCTGGCCGACGCGATCCGTGAGGAATGCGGCCTGACCGGGACGCATCTCGGCTGCGAGCACGGCGTGTGCGGAGCGTGCACGGTCCTGCTCGACGGCGAGCCCGTGCGCTCCTGCCTCATGTTCGCCGTGCAGGCGGCGGGCCGCAGGATCCGCACGGTCGAAGGGCTGGCTGAGGGCGAGAAACTGCACCCGCTCCAGCGCGCCTTCATCGAGCACCACGGGCTCCAGTGCGGCTACTGCACGCCGGGTTTCCTGATGCTCGCCGCCGGCATCTTGGAACGCAACCCCGATATCGGCGACGCCGAATGGCTCGAGGTGCTGTCGTCCAATCTCTGCCGCTGCACCGGCTACAAGAACATCGTGGCGGCAGTGCGCGCGGGGGCGGCGGCGATGAAGGCGCGCCGATGAAAGCGAAATACATCGGGCAGTCCGTCGAGCGACTGGAAGATCTGCCGCTCGTTACCGGGCGCGGCCGCTTCGCCGGCGACGTCAATTTCCCGAACCAGCTCCACCTGCGTGTCGTGCGCTCGGGCCATGCGCACGGCAGGATCCGGTTCGTCGACGTGGCGCGGGCGCGGGCCGTGCCCGGCGTGGTCGCGGCGTGGACCGCAGCGGACGTCGCGGGGCTGCGGCCGATCGCCCTGCGCGAAGGTCCCGACGCCAGGCTCGACCCCTATCTCCAGCCGGTGCTGGCGGCAGAGCGGGTGCGCTATGTCGGCGAGCCGGTCGCGGTCGTCTTCGCGGAGGACCCCTATCTCGCCGAGGACGCCGCGGATCTCGCCAGCGTGGACGTGGAGGAACTGCCGGTGGTGCTGGACGCGCACGAGCCGCCTTCGGAGTTTGCGTCCGGGCGCTCGACTGAGCCGCTGGTCATACGCAAAGGCTACGGCGACGTCGAAGCCGCCTTCCGCGCCGCGCACGCGGTCATCGAGCTCGACCTCTCGATCGGCCGCCATTCCGGCGTGCCGCTCGAAACACGGGGCGCCATCGCTCGCTACGACGCCGGGCGTGATTTGATACAAATGTACGGCGCGGCCAAGGTGCCGCACCGCACCCGCGACGGGATCGCGCGCGTGCTCGGACGCGATCCGGCCACGGTGCACCTCTACGAGGGGCACGTGGGAGGCGGCTTCGGCGTGCGCGGCGAGGTCTATCCCGAGGACGTGCTGGTGTGCCTCGGCGCGCTGCGGCTGGGACGGCCGGTCAAGTGGATCGAGGACCGCTACGAAAACCTGATCGCGACCAACCACTCGCGGCAGCAACGGCACCGCGTGCGCGCTGCGGTGGATGGCACGGGACGCATCCTGGCCCTGGACGATGAGTTTTTCCACGACCAGGGCGCTTACCCGCGCACTCACGGCGCGAGGGTGGCGGACCTGACGGCCGGCCAGTTGCCCGGGCCCTATCACGTGCCCGCGTACCGTGTCGCGGGCCATTATCGCCTCACCAACAAGACCCCGGCGGCGACTTACCGCTCGCCCGGCCGCTACGAAGGCAGCTTCGTGCGGGAGCGGATGATGGATGCGATCGCACAGCGGCTCGGCCTCGATCCGATCGAGGTGAGACGCCGCAACCTGATCCCGAAGAGAGCGATGCCGTACCGGCGCGGGCTGGACGCGATTGGAGACGAAGTCGTGCTGGACTCGGGCGACTACAGCGGGTTGCTCGACAAGGCGCTTGCGGGCATCTCCTGGACCAGCCTGCAGGAGGACCTCAAACGCCGCCGCGCCGGCGGCGAGGCGGTCGGCGCGGGCGTAGCGATGTACCTGGAGAAAAGCGGACTGGGCCCGCGCGACGGCGCCCGCGTCTCAGTGGACGGCTCGGGCGGCGTCGAAGTCGTCACCGGTTCGGCTTCGCTGGGGCAGGGCGTCGAGACGGTCATGGCGCAGATCTGCGCCGATGCGCTGGGCGTGGATTACCGGCGAGTGCATGTGATTCACGGCCAGACCGACCGGATCGCCCAGGGCATCGGCGCGCACGCTTCCCGCGCGACGGTCATGACCGGCTCGGCGGTCCACGTCGCCGCGTGCAATGTGCGCGCGAAAGCGCTCGAAGCGGCGGCCAAGTTGATGAAAGTGCCCGCCGAGGCTCTCGACATCGTCGATGGCAGGGTGGTGCGCAAGGACAGTCCGGATGCGATCTCGATCGAGCTCGGCGAAGTGGCGTGCTCGATGGCATCGGCTCCGCAAGCGCCCGAGCTGTCGGCGGAGGGCTGGTTCGAAACCGAGCACATGAATTACCCGTACGGCGTCCAGGTCGCAGTCGTAAAGGTGGACCGGGAAACAGGGGGCGTGGAGGTGGAACGGTTTCTCATCGCCTACGATGTCGGGCGTGCGGTCAACCCGATGCTGGTCGAGGGCCAGATAGCCGGCGGTTTCGCGCAGGGATTGGGCGGCGCGCTGCTGGAGGAGTTCCAGTACGATGAGCGCGGGCAGCCGCTGTCGGTCACCTTTGCCGACTACCTGCTGCCCACATTGAGCGAGACGCCGATGGTGGACGTCATCGTCTCGGAGGATGCGCCGAGCCCGCTCAATCCCCTCGGCATCAAGGGCGCGGGCGAAGGCGGAATCACCGCCGTGGGTGCGGCGGTGGCCGCGGCGATCGACGACGCGATCGGCATTCCCGGCGCGGTGACGAGGCTGCCGGTTACGCCGGTGCGTCTGAAGGAAATCCTCGACTGGGCAAACAACCCCCTCGCCCCGTGATTACGGGGAGAGCAACTGTGTTAGATGTCAAGTGGCGAGTGCACCGTTAGGGTTCCAGTTAGTGCGGTCGCGCATCATGGCGTTCAGGATGACGAGGAGCTTTCGCATGCAGGCGGTCATCGCCAGCTTTTTGGGCTTGCCTGCGGCGAGCAGGCGCTGATAGAAGGCTTTGATCAACGGGTTCCAGCGGATGGCCGAGACAATCGCCATGTATAGGACGGCCCGTACGC
>JBOIEM010000126.1:0-8128 GCA_050741115.1 Burkholderiales bacterium | reverse complement strand
CTCCCAAGAGGAGAAGGGAGGCTCGACCCTTCCTCTCTCCGCTCGGGAGAGAGGGAAGGAGTGAGGGATGGGGGATGCGACCGGCGAAGGCGACAGGCCACCGACGCGATGAGGGTGATATGACATGGAGGGCGACGGAGGTGGCGGCATGAGAGCGCCGGTAGACTTGATCGCGGAGGCGCGGGCGGCAAGGCGGGCCGCGCTCGACGAGCTGGCTGGCAAGCGGCTCCTCGCGAGCTTCGGCGTATCCGTGCCGAGATCGCTGGTCGTTCAGGACGCGGCCGCGGCCGCCGCGGCGTGCGGCGAGCTCAGGCCGCCGCTGGCGCTGAAGGTGATGTCGCCGGACATCCTGCACAAGAGCGACGCGGGCGGCGTGAAGTTGGGTCTCAATGGCGGCGCGGACGTCGAGGACGCGGTGCGCGCGATGATGAAGCACCCGGCAATCGAGAACGCCCGCATCGACGGCTTCCTGCTCGAGGAAATGGCGCCGCCGGGGGTGGAAGTCGTCGTCGGCGGGTTGCGCGATCCCCAGTTCGGCCCGCTCGTGATGGTCGGGCTCGGCGGGGTCTTGGTGGAGGTGCTGGCCGACGTCGCCTTCCGCATCTGCCCGATTCTGCGGGTCGACGCGGAGGAGATGCTCGATGAGTTGAAAGGCGCGGCGCTGCTCCGCGGCGCCCGCGGTCGCAAGCCGGTCTCGCGCGCGGCGATCGTGGACGTGTTGCTCAAGGTGGGCGGAGAGAACGGGCTCCTCATGACGCACGGAGAGGACATTGCGGAGGCGGACATTAATCCCCTGATCGTGTCCGACCAGGGAGCCGTGGCGGTTGACGCCCGCTTCGTGCTGGCGCAGTGACGACATGGCGAGCGACGTGATCGAGCGGTTCCGGCCGCTGTTCGAGCCGAAGACGGTGGCGGTGGTGGGCGCCTCGACCAAGGGCGGGACGCTGCCCAACGTGTTCATCCGCCGCATCCGCGAGTTCGGCTACCGGGGCGCGATCTACCCGATCCATCCGTCGGCGGAGCGGATCGACGGCCTGAAAGCCTACCGCGGCCTGGGCGACACGCCCGAGCCGGTGGACTACGCCTACATCGCGATCGCCGCGGCGCAGGTGCCGCCGCTGCTCGAGGAGGCGCGCGGACGCGTGCGCTTCGCGCAGGTGATCTCGAGCGGATTCGGGGAGGTGGACGAAGGCCGGGAGCTGCAGCAGGCGCTGGTCGCGGCGGCGCGAACGGGGGGCATGCGGCTGATCGGCCCCAACTGCCTCGGCATCTACACGCCGCGCGGGCGGGTCACCTTCACGGAGATCGGGCCGGAAGAGACCGGCGCGGTCGGCATCGTTTCCCAGAGCGGGGGCCTCGGCACCGACATCATCCGGCGCGGATTCACGCGCGGGCTCAAGTTCTCGGGGCTCGTCACCGTCGGCAACTGCGCCGATATCGGTCCCAACGATCTGCTCGAGTTCTACCTGGCCGACGCGCAGACCCGCGTGATCGGACTCTACATCGAGGCAGCACGCGACGGCCGGCGCCTGTTCGAGATCCTCCGTGGGGCGCGCGCGGCGAAGCCGGTCGTGATCCTGAAGGGCGGCCGCACCCGGCAGGGGCGTGCGGCGGCGGTCTCGCACACCGGCTCCCTCGCCGGCGACGACCGGGCGTGGGTCGCGCTCTCGAAGCAGACCGGCTGCGTGATGACCGACACGCTCGACGAGTTCATCGATGCGCTGCTCGCGTTCCAGGCGCTCGCGCCGCAGCCGCGCCATCCCACGCGCCGCGTCGTGCTGTTCGGCAATGGCGGGGGCGCAAGCGTGCTCGCGACCGACCAGTTCGCCCGGCTCGGCCTCGACGTCGAGACGTTCGAGACGCGGACCGTGGACGAGCTCGCGCGGTTGAAGCTTCCGCCCGGCACCAGCATCACCAACCCGGTGGACGCGCCCGTGGGGACGCTCCAGCAGGAGGACGGGCGCGTCGCGGAGAAGATCCTCGAGGCGATCTACGGCAGCGGCCGGCCGGACGCGCTGGTGGTGCATCTCAACCTGTCGGCCTTCGCCGGCCGCACGAAAGCCGAGGTGCTCGACAACCTCGTGCAGGCGGCGCTGCGCGTGCAGGCGCGTTATCCCGGGCAGGCACATTTCGTGCTCGTGCTGAGGTCGGATGGCGATCCCGCGCTGGAGGAGCGGAAGCGCGTTTTCCGCGCGCGCGCGGTCGCGTTGGGCATCCCGGTTTACGACGAGATCGCCAACGCCGGGCAGGCACTCGCTGCGCTGGCCTTTCACGAGCGCTTCGTCCACTCGCGCTCCAGTGACTCGTGACTGGTGACTCGCATTCCGCATCGCGAATCCCGCATCGCGAATCCTGAGCACTGTATGTACACCTACGACTTCAGGGTGACGGGCTTTCCCTATCGCCTCTACAGCGGAAAGAACGCGCTCGAAATGCTGCCCGGGGAAGTGGAGCGCAACCGCGCGCGGCGCGCCTTCATCGTGTGCGGGCGCACGGTATCGCGCCGGACGCCGCTGATTTCGCGCATGCGGGAGCTGCTCGGGGAGCGGCTCGCCGGCGTGTTCGACGAGATCGACAAGGACACTTCGCGCTCCTCCGTCATGCGCGCGACGGAAGCCGCCCGCTCGGCGCAGGCGGATCTCGTGATCGGCGTGGGGGCGGGAAGCGTGATCCAGGGCGCGCGCATCGTGACGATCCTGCTCGCGGAAAAGCGGCCGGTCGCGGAGCTCGTGACTCGATATCCCGGGCGCGGACCGGCGGTGAGTCCCAAGCTGAGGGAGCCGAAGCTCCCGATCATCAACGTCCTCTCCGCGCCGACCACGGCGCAGAACCGCGCCGGCTCCCGCATGAAGGACGACGCGACGGCGCGCGGCATGGAGTTCTTCGATCCCAAGACGCGCCCGGCGGCGATCTTCTGGGACACCGATGCGCTGCTCACGGCCCCACTGCAGCTCGTCCGCACCGGCGCGGCGACGATCTGGTGCCGCGCCGTGATGAATCTCGGCGCGATCAACGACAACCCGCTGGTGGAGGGCGACCGGCTGCAATCCTATCGCCTCGCCGCGGGGGCGATCACGCGCATCACGGACCCGGCGGACCCCGCGCCCCGTTTCGATCTGTGCGCCGCGACGCTCCTGCAGAACCGCGAATCCGACGACGGCGGCGAGCAATTCGCGCGCCACTGGGCGATGCGCGTCGCCTACGCTTTCAGCACGGCCCTGATCAGCGTCTTCCCCCAGGTCGGGCAGGGCGAGGGCTACAGCACGGTGATGGGCACGGCGCTGCGCCGGCTCGGCCGCCGCGACCCGGAGGCGATGGCGCGCATCGCCGCCGCGCTCGGCATGGACGGCGTCGCGGCGGGCGACGCTCCCGGCCGCATCGCGGACCGGATGGAATCGGTGTTCCGCTCTCTCGGCATGCCGACGCGGCTCGCTGAGCTCGGCATCGCGCGCGACCGGCTGCCGCAGGTGCTGGAGCACTCGCTCACGAACTTCAACGCCGACCCGAAGCGCGAGTTCCTGCGCGAGCGGGCGATGCTCGAAGAGATCCTGGCTGCGGCGTGGTGAACAGGGCCAGAGTGAGAATTTGTTCACGCCGCCGGCCGGAGTTCCTTACATGTTGTTACCGTTCGGACGTCAACAACCCGCCGCGTGCCGGCGTTAGGATCATGGTGGGGACGGGCCCCACTTACCATGACCGAGGAGAAGCTGACATGAGTTTGAGATCGTTGATGATTGCCGCTCTCGTCGCGGCGTTTCCGGCAATGGCGCTTGCGCAGGCGGCGGATACGACCTCCACCCAGCGCATCGACAAGCGGCAGGAATACCAGCAGAAGCGGATCGAGAAAGGCGCCCAGAAGGGGCAGCTGACCGACAAGGAGCAGAAGCGCCTGCAGAAGGGCCAGCAGCGCGTGCAGAAGGCGGAAGACAAGGCGCTCGCCGACGGCAAGATGACGAAGAAGGAGCGCGCGCGCATCGAGCACATGCAGGACCAGCAGAGCAAGGCGATCTACCACGAGCGGCACGACAAGCAGGTTGCCAAGAAGTAACCGGACTGCGCCCCCGAAATCGGCCACGCACCACGCGTGGCCGATTTATTTTGGCGGCTGCCGGGCGTAGCTGACCGTCAGAGCCTCCCATACGTGTCCGTCAGGCTCGTTCCAGTACACGATGCGGCCGCCATGCTGCGTGTTGACCTGCATGTCTACTGGACCGTGTGGGGTACTTCTGTACTCGATGCCGCGGGCCCTGATTCTCGCCACGATGCCGTCGAACTCGGCCTCGCTGACTCGAAAGCAATAGTGTTGAACGGGAAAGGGGTCATCGGCTTGGTCGAAGTCGAGCGTCAATCCTTCGTTCACATAGACGGGGCAGAAGGGACCCACTCCGGACTCTGCCCAAGGGACGCCGAGGAGGGTGGCGAGCAATTCCGCCGCAGCTTTCCTGTCGCGGGATGGAACTATCGCGTGGTCGAGTTGAACGCTCATTGGGTACCCGTGACGCGAGCAATGGGTGAGCCGAGTCGTGACGCCCAACGTGTCGCGCTAACCGGCGCGCCGCGTGCGCCCCGCATCCGTGTTGAGCGCGTGGTTAGAGGGCACGCGCGAGGAGCCATATTACGTATGCCAGGAGCGAAATGGGCACGACCATGAGTGCTGCGAACGCGATGGAAAGGTACCCGGAAACTGCCGCTTGTTTCCCGCTGCGAATGCGAGTACGGAAAACCACGATTGTCCCTGGGGGAGGATAGCTTCCCAGCTTGAGAGTGCGATACCCGAGGCGGACAAGGTAGGCAACCCATAACAGGGAAAGTACGAACGTGATGACATGAGTAACCACCGCGAGTAGTAGCAGCAGTCTCCCACTCGCCCCGAGCTCTTCCAGGGAGGCGCTTGAGCTCGGCATTATGCGATGGAGTAATGGTTCAAGTGACGTCACTATCACCGTGACGAGAATGAAGGTGAGCATCACGATGAATTGCGCCTTGCGATTTGGCTCAAGATGTAACTCGTCGCCCATGTCGCCGGTCTCCTCTAACGTGAAGTAGTTGGCCTATAAGCCGGTTCGTAAATCGGCATTGTGCGCGTGACTTTGTCATCCTTCAAGGCAGTCAAGGAGTTAGGCCAGAGCGCATCAGAAAAAAAGCGCGCTTGCGTCGCGTCCTGATCCAGCCCTGCCCCGCGTCCTGACGGTTTCGCTATTCGCTATTTCCTCGCCATCGTGGCCTTGCCGAGGGACCGCGGATCGCGCGGGCGCCAGCGGCCGGAATCCACCAGCGAGAGAAACTCGTCGGTGAGGCGGTTGAACAGGTCAGGCTCCTCGACGTTCACCGCGTGGCCGGTGCCGGGGACGACGGTGAGGCGCGCCGCACGGCAGACGCGCTTGATGAAGATCCCCGGCTCGAGGCAGTTGTTGTCCTCGTCGCCCGAGACGATGTGGGTCGGCACCCTCATCCGGGCGAGGCCGCGCTCCAGGCTGTAGATCGTCGGGCGCTTCGCCTGCACGCCGCGCAGGGTGCCGGCCGAGCCGAGCGCGGAGTGTCCCGCAAATTCGTCGCAGAATTCGCGGAACGCGCGCGGATCCTTGTTCTGGAGCTGCACGCGGGCCGGCCCGACCTGGTAGACCTTGATCGCCTCGGGCGTGCCGAGCTGCTCGAAGCGGCGCGCCATCACTTCCGTGTCGCGCAGGAATTGCGCGCGCTTGTCGGGGTCCGAGCCGTAGCCCGCGCCGATGACGGTGAGCGAGCGCGCCATCCGCGCATATCGCAGCCCGAAGTGCAGCGTCGCGTAGCCGCCCATGGAGCAGCCGACGATGTGCGCATTCCGGATGCGGACATGCCGCATGACGTTCGCGATGTCGCCGGCAGCAATCGCCTGCGAGTACTGCGAGGGCGACGCCGGCACGTCGGAGGGCGGATAGCCGCGCGCGTTGTACGCGATGCAGCGGTAGCGCCGGCTGAAGTAACGGAGCTGCGGCTCCCAGCTCCGCAGGTCGTGCGCGAACTCGTGCACGAACACGATCGGGAATCCGGTCCCGGCCTCCTCGTAATAGAGCTGCACGCCCCTGGAGTCGGCGAAGGGCATTTACGCTCGTCTCGCCATCGTCGAGGGATTCAAGGACCTCGGATCGCGCGGCCGCCACTGGCCGGAATCGACGAGGTTCAGGAAATCCTCCGTGATGCGGTTGAAGAAGTCCGGCTCCTCGACGTTGACGACATGGCCGGTCGCCCGCACCACGGTGAGGCGAGCGGCGGGACACACGCGCTTGATGAACAGTCCCGGCCCGAGCGCGCCGTCATCCTCGTCGCCGACGACGATGTGGGTCGGTACTTTCATGCGCGCGAAGCGTCGTCCCAGGCTGTAGATCGTCGGGCGACGCGCCTGCACTCCATGCAGCGTCAGCGCGTGGCCGAGCGCCGAGCCTTCGACGAAATGCTCCCAGAACTTGCGGAAGCCGCGCGGGTCCTTGATGCCGAGCTGGACGCGGTGCGGGGCGCGCTGGAGGACCCTGGCGGCGGCCTTCATGCCCTGTTCCGGGAACAGGCGCTCCATGGCCGCCCGGCTGCGCAGGAACTGCGCCCGCCTCGCAGGATCGGAGCCCGCGCCGGCGCCGATTGCAGTGAGCGACAGCGCGCGGCGCGGGTAGCGCAGGCCGAACTGCAGCGTCGCGTACGCGCCCATCGAGCAGCCGATCACGTGCGCTGTTCCGATGCCGAGCCGTCGCATCACGTTGGCGATGTCATCGGTGGCCATCGTATGGGAGTACTTCGACGCCGATGCCGGCACGTCGGAGGGCGGATAGCCGCGCGCGTTGAAGGCGACGCAGCGGTAGCGGCGGCTGAAGTGACGCATCTGCGCCTCCCAGCTGCGCAGGTCCCCCGAGAACTCGTGCACGAAGACGATGGCCACGCCGGTGCCCGCTTCCTCGTAGTACAGCTTCACTCCGTTCGAGTTTGCGTACGGCATTTTGGTCCCAAGAATATCACGGGGTTCGGCGATGGAGTTCCGCCTGGTGGACGATGCGGATGCCCACGAGCACGACCAGCGCGCCGCCGATCTCGATCCATCCCAGCGTCTCGCCGAGCAGGACCCACGCGAGGGCCGCGGCGATGACCGGCTGCGCGAGCAGCCCGACGGAAGAAAAGGTCGCGGGCAGGTGCGCCATCGCGTAGGCAATGAGGCTCTGGCCCGCCACCTGCGAGACGAGCGCGAGCCCGGCGAGCGTCGCCCAGCCCGCCGCCGTGTGCGGCAGAATCTGCTCGCCGGAAGCGAGCGCGACCGGCAGCAGCGCTACGGTCGTGACGAGCGCGCTCCAGGCCATGATGATGGAAGTAGCGGAGCGGGCCCGCGCCCGCGTGACGGTCAACTGGTAGGCGCCGTAGAACATCGCGGTCACCACGCCGAGAACATCCCCGAGTACTGCGCCGCCGCCCGTGCGAAAGTCGCCCCCGAGCAGCACCGTCACGCCGGCGAGCGCGGCCGCGAGTCCCGCCAGGAACATCGCGGTCGGGCGCCTGCCCCAGAGCAGCCAGAGGGCGAGCGCGACGAAGATGGGCGCGAGATTTGCGAGGAGCGTCGCGTTGGCGACCGAGGTGAGCACGATGGACCAGTGCCACACCGCGAGGTCGCCCGCGAAGAAGAGCCCCGCCGCGACGATCAGGCGCCGCTCGGCCGCGAAGCCCGCGACGTGGCCGCCGCGGCTCGCGATCACCGACCACGCCCAGAGGACGGGCAGCGCCAGCGCGACGCGCCAGAACGCCGTCGCGACCGGCCCGGTTTCGCTTACCTTGACGAACAGCGCGGAAGAGCCGATCGCCGCGGCGCCGGCGAGGAGCGCCGCGACGGCGACCCCGCGCCTGGAGTCCTGCGGGTCTGGACGAGGTGAATCCAATTAAATTTTCCGGTCGCGCTAGTGGCCGGAAAATCTGGGCTTGCGCTTCTCGATGAACGCGCGCATGCCCTCTTTCTGGTCGTGGGACGAGAACAGGATCTGCGAGGACTTCGCTTCCAGCGCGAGCGCGCTCGTGAGCGGCGCGTCCATCCCGGCGAGCACCGCCTCCTTCGCAAGCTGCACCGCCAGCGGCGGCAGCGCCGCGATCTGCCGCGCGAGATCGATCGCCCGGCCCTCCA
>JBOIEM010000125.1:0-8381 GCA_050741115.1 Burkholderiales bacterium | reverse complement strand
CGGCCGCGCCCTGCGCCCCGTCGCCGAGGAGATGGCCCGCGGGCACGCGGCAATCCTTGAACGCCACGCCGGCGCCCGCGCCAGGGTGCCAGCGGATCACCTGGCCGACGGCCTTCAACGGCTCGCGCACCGTCAGCCCGGAGGTGTCGCGCGGCACGAGCAGCGTGGCGAGCCCGCCCGCGCCGGCGCGCGTCTGGACCGCGAACAGCCGTGCCACGGTCGCGTTCGCGACGAACGGCAGGCTGCCATTAATCACCCAATCGTTGCCCTGCTTCACCGCGGCGGGGACGCTACCCGCTTCGGCCAGCGGACGATGGTAGCTCCAGCCGAGACCGGCGCCGGGTTCGCGCCCCGCGTACGCGAGGTGGTAGCGGTCATCCCCGACGAATTCCGGCAGGAACCGCTTGCGCTGCTCCGGCGTCATCAAGCGGTCGAATAGAACGCGGGCGAGCGCCGAGGTCTGTCCCAGCACCACCGCAATGTCCACGTCGCCGGCGCCGAGCTCCTCCATGACGATGCAGGAGGAGAGGCCGTCGGCGCCGGCGCCGCCCGCCTCCTCGGACAGCGCGAGGGTGCGCAATCCCATCTGCGAAGCCTTGTCGAGCAGGCCCGCCAGCAGCGGCTTCTCGAACGGCTCCAGCCGCTTCGGGTTGAGCGCCGCCGGCTTGACCTCGCTTTCCACGAAGTCGCGCACCGTGTCGCGGAATTCCAGTTGTTCGGGGTTGAGGTGAAGGTCGTACATGTCAGCGGTCCAGGTTCGTTTCAGTTTTCGCGAGCCGCCATCTTAACAGCCCGGAGCGGCGGACAGAATCTGCGTATCAGATTATGGAACCCGGCCGGCTTGAGCTTTGAGCGAGCGCACGTAGCTCGCTCAAGAGCGCATCGTTGATCTCGATACCCTCCTCGCGCGCCTTCACCGCTGCGAGCTGGCGGCGCGCGCCGGGCAGGCGCACGCCTTCCTCGGCGAGCATCTTTGAGATCATCACTTCGAGGCGCGCAAAATACGAGTCCGCGCCGGCCAGCGCATCCGGATCCACGGCGATGATGGCGTGGCCTATGCGGGGCTTGCCGCCGGGCTCGAAATAGGAGTCGTTCTCGAAGCTGAACGCCGCGCCGGTCAACGCGACACATAGCACTTCCACCATCAGCGCCAGCGCTGCTCCCTTGATGCCGCCGATCGCGGAGAGGCTTCCGGTCAGGGCCGCCTTCGGATCGGTGGTGGGATGGCCCTCCTTGTCCACCGCCCAGCCGGGAGGAATGGGCTTTCCTTCCTTCGCGTAGAGCATGATCTTGCCGCGCACGACTTCCGTGAGCGAGAGGTCCACCACGATCGGCTCGGCGCCCCTGCGTGGGAAGATCGCCGCGATGGGGTTGGTGCCGAAGAATGCCTTCTTCCCGGCCCAGGCGTTGATCGCCGAGGGCGAATTGGTGAAAGCGAGCCCGACCAGACCCGCTTGCGCCACCGGCGCGAGGTGGTAGGCGGCTGCGCCGAAGTGATGGCTGTTGGTCACGCCCGCGAACGCGACGCCGTAGCGCATCGCGCGCCTGATCGCTTCCTTCACGGCGAGGGCGCACGCCGGGAACGCGAGGCCGCCCGCCGCATCCACGAGACAGACACCGCCCTTCTTCCGGGCGATGCGAGGCTTCGCTTTCCCGTCGGCGCGGCCCTCGCGCAGGTGCCGGCAGTAGAGCGCGACGCGCGACAGGCCGTGCCCCGATAGCCCCTCGCTTTCCGCCGCAACCAGCGCCCGCGCCGTCGCCTGAGCCGCCGTGCGCGAAGCACCGGCGCGTTTCAGCGCCCGCACCGCGAGCCGCGTCAGCTCATCTACGGATTGCTTCACGGAAAAGCGTGATTAGCGAATGCTGAGCGGACATCAAACCCGTCACCGCGCCACCCCGTCACCGCGTCACCGTCAATCAAGTTTGGTTCCCGACCGCTTCGCGACGTCGGCCCACTTCTCCGCTTCGACGCGGAAGAACGCCGTGAACTCGGCCGGCGTCGTTCCCTCCGGCGTCGCGCCTTCGGCTTCGATCCGCTGCCTGACGTCCGGCAGGTGGACCGCCTTCGCCACCTCGCGGTGCAACCGGTCGAGCATGGCCGGCGGCGTGCGGGCCGGCGCGAAAAAGCCGTTCCACTGCACCGCCTCATGACCCGCGACGCCGGCTTCCTGCATCGTCGGCATCTCCGGCACCGCCGCCGACCGCGTCCGCGCGGCGACGCCCAGGCCGCGCAGCTTGCCGGCCTTGATCTGGACCTGCGCCACGGGCATCACCAGGAAGGCGAGCTGGGTCTCGCCCGATATCAGGCTGACCGAGGCGGGCGCGGCCCCCTTGTACGGAACATGCTGGGTCTTGATTCCGGTCCGCAACCGCATCAGCTCCATCGCCATGTGCGACATGGTGCCGGCGCCGGCCGAGGCGTAGGCAAGCGCGTCCGGCTCCGCTTTCGCCAGCGCGACCAGCTCCTTCACGCTGCGCACGGGCAACGACGGATGGACGGTGAGCGCGAACGGGTACGACGAGGCCATCGAGATTGGCATCAAGTTCTTCACCGGGTCGTAGTTGAGCTTCTGGAACACCGCCGGGCTGATGGAAAGCGACGAGTTGCCGAACAGCAGCGTGTAACCGTCCGGCGCGGACTTGGCAACGATCTCGCCCGCGATATTGCCGCTTGCGCCGGCACGGTTATCTATGACCACCGGCTGCCCGAGCGCGCCCGTCAGTTTCTGGGTGACGAGGCGGGCGATGGTGTCGCTGCCGCCCCCTGGCGGGAACGGCACGACCACCCGGATCGTTTTGGCGGGATATTCCTGCGACTGGGCCGGCATTGCGGCGCCCAGCGCCAGCATTAATGCAATTGCCATCGAACGTTTCATGCTTTCCTCCTCTTTCCTTGGTGACGCAGTGACGCGGTGACGGGTCCCGCGCGCCGCGCGAATCAAGCCGTTTGCCACGGCCCGTTACGGTATGCCATCAGACGTAGCCAGCTTCCCGCTGGTGGCGGATCGCGAGAACGAGAACGTCGTCGCGCGACTCGTCGTAGCGATACAAGGCAACGTAGCCGGTTCTGCCCCGCGAGATGACCAGCTCGCTATAACCCGACTCCACCGGGCGACCGATCAACGGGTGGTGCTGCAGCGCTTCAACCGCGGAAGCTATGAGGTCGGCCGTTTCAGCCGCCGCGGGCGGGTCGCTCTCCGCGAGGAAATCAATCAGTCTTATGAGATCGGACGAGGCGCGCGGCGCGTAATTTATGGCCGCCATCGCCGGGCGTTATCGTTTGACCAGCCTTGGGCGCGGCGCCTTCTTCCCGGAAGCGCGAGCGCGAATATAACGGTGCACGTCCGCAGCGCGGTACACCAACCCGGTCCGCTCGACTTCCTCCTCCGCGGCGCGCGCATCGGCGACGAACGCCTTGCGCTTCTCGGCGAGCGTCGCTTGCGTTTCGATGGCCTCGACCATCCAGGCGTGCGGCGTCTTGCCGGTGGATTCCGCCAGGGGCGCGATGCGCTTTTTCAGGCTTTCGGGAAGCTTCAACGTCGTCGTCGCCGGCATGGCCGTTCTCCGTGAGGTGCCACCAAGGTAACACCGAGGATATCGATCGGTCAAGCAGCAGCCGCTTCGCTGAGCAACGTCTCGCCGGGCTTCACGCGCGTAAACTCGACCGGTCGCGTCGTGATGCCGAAGCGCCCGTCGCACCAGCTGACGCAGGTGTAGCGCGAGCGTTCGAGGTCGCGCAAGTCCGGGAAATCGGAGCGGAAGTGCGCGCCGCGCGAATCCTCACGCGCCACGGCGGAAGCCAGTATCGATTTCGACACCAGCAGCAGGTTCTTGAGATTGAGCCAGTCGTGCCAGGTGAGGTTGAAGGCGAGATCGGCCCCGCTGACGCCTGCCGCGTCGAGCCGCGTCTCCAGCTCCTCGAGCGCGCCCTCCGCCCGCTTCAGGCTCGCGGCGTCGCGGACGATGCCGACGTCGTCCCACATGACGTCATAGAGGCGCTCGCGGATCGCCGCGATGCCACCCGCAGGTTTGCCGAGCGGCGCATTCGCGCAGGCGATCGCTTTCTCGACGGTCGCCTCATCTGGCTCATGGAAGCTTCCGTTACGGCGTACCCATCCGGGCATGATGTCTCCGGCAATGCCGCCAAAGACCGTCGAGTTGGCGACGCCGTTGCCGCCCAGGCGGTTCGCGCCGTGCACTCCGCCCGAATCCTCCCCCGCGACGAAGAGTCCCGGCAGCTCCGTCGCGCAGTCGCCGCGGAAGACGACGCCGCCCATCATGTAGTGCGCGGTCGGCACCACCTCCACCAGCCCGCCGGCGAGATCGAAGCCGCAATCGGCGCAGCGCTCGACCATGCCCTTGAATTCCCGGCGCACCCGTTCCGCTCCGAGATGCCCCATGCTGATATAGACGCCGCCGTGGGGCGTCGTCCGGCCGGCGCGCATCTCACTGAAAATCGCACGCGAGACGATGTCGCGGGTGGCGCGCTCGCCCTTGGGATCGTAGCCGTGCATGAAGCGCTGCCTCGATCCGTTCAGCAGGTGGCCACCGGAGCCGCGCAGGCCCTCCTCGAGCACGGTGCCGGTCATGCGGGTGCCGGGCCCTGCCAGCAGCCCCGTCGGGTGGAACTGCACCATCTCCATGTCGCGCAGCGTCAGCCCGGCGCGCAGCGCCATCGCCAGTCCGTCGCAGGTCTTGTCGCCGGAGGGCGTGTGGTACTTGTACATGGTGGGGCCGCCGCCGGTGGCGAGCAGCACCGCTTTCGCCTGCACCATCACGAACTCGCCGCTCCGCACGTCCACCATCAGTACGCCCGCGAGCGCGTCGCCGCCCCGGTTCCTGATGAGCTCCACCGCGCGGTGCTCCTCCAGCCGCCCGATGCCGCGCGCCCACACCTGCTCGGCGAGGCGGTTGATGATCTCGATGCCGGTCAAATCGCCCTTGTGCACGGTGCGGTCGAAAGTCTGGCCGGCGAAGGCCTTTTGATGGATGGTGCCGTCGGGGTTGCGGTCGAAGAAGCAGCCCAGCTCGTTCTCGAGCTCGCGGATGCGCTCGACCGCGACCGTGACCAGCGTCCAGGCGAGCTCCTGGTCGGGCAGCCACTTGCCGCCCTCGATGGTGTCCATGAAGTGGCGCTCCACCGAGTCCCCGGGCGCGAGTGCGACGTTGTAGCCGCCCTGCACCATGCGCGTGCAGCCGCACTTGCCGAGGAGCCCTTTCACCGCAACCGTGATGGAGAGGGAGGGATCGGCCTGGTGCGCGTGCAGCGCGGCGAACAGCCCCGCGCCACCGGAGCCGAGGATGAGGATGTCGGTCTTGAGCCGTTTCAACGAGCTTTAACGCCGAGGGAGGCAAGCGCGGCGGCCCGCTTCGCGCGCGCTGCCTCGTTGACCTCCGTATAGAGACTGCCGCCGTGGGCATCCATCGCCACGAGCAGCGGGCCGAAGCCCTTCACCCGGAACTTCCACAGCGATTCGGGGTTGAGATCGTCGAGGTCGACGTCCTCTATCGCCTCGACCCAGGTGGTTTCGAGCGCCGCCGCGCCGCCGATGACCGCGAGATAGGCGCCTCCCAGCTCCCGGAATGCATCGAGCGAACCTTGCCCGAGCCCGCCCTTGCCGATGAGAATGCGCGCGCCGTAGTCGCGCATCAGCGGGCGCGTGAAGCGCTCCATGCGCGCGCTGGTGGTGGTGCCCACGCATACCGGCGCGTAGCCGGTCGGGTGCTCCCTGGATCGTGCGACCTGCCTGACATTGGGCGCGGTGTGGATCAGCGCGTGGCCGCGCAGGTCGAAGCGCGTCCTGCGCCCGCGGTCGAACAGGTGGATGAGCGTCGCATCGCGGATGCCGTAGAGCGTGCCGTTGAGCGTGACGGTGTCGCTCACGCGGAGCGCCCGCACCTGCTCCTCGGTCACCGGCGTCGTGATATCGGAGTGCGCCATCATGCCTCTAGAAACCGTAGGTCATGCCCTTCGGCGTGAACGTCGCCGACGCGCGCCGCGCGGCGTGGCACTGCATGTTCACCGCCACCGGGTTCATGGTGATGTGGGTGGCCGCGAGCTCGACGTGGACGGCGAACGCCGTCGAGTCGCCGCCCAGGCCCTGGGGGCCGACCCCGAGCTGATTCACCGCGCGCGTCAACTCCGCTTCGAGCTTCGCGCCTTCCGCGTCCTCGCTGTTCGTGCCGAGCGGGCGGATCGCGGCGAGCTTCGCGAGCGCGACGCACAGATCCGCGCTGCCGCCGATGCCGACGCCGACGATGGTCGGCGGGCAGGTCTTGCCGCCCGCATCGAGCACGCAGTCCACGACGAAGGTCTTGATCGCGTCCACGCCCTCGGCCGGCACCGCCATCTTGAGCCAGGAGTTGTTCTCCGAGCCGCTGCCCCTGGGGATCATCTGTATGGTCAGCTCCTCGGGCCGGTTGGAGAAGCTGAAATGAATCGCCGGGATCCGGATCCCGCACGAGGTCTGGTCGTTGACGCGGGTGATCGGGTGCACGACCGAGGAGCGCAGCGGATGCTCCTCGGTGGCGCGCGCGCAGCCTCGCGTGATCGCGGCTTCGAGGTCGACGCCGTCCACCTGGACGTTGCGCCCGATCGTCACGTTGTAGATCGGCACCCCCGTGTCCTGGCAGGTGAGGTTGTCCGTCGCTTCCGCCACGGCGACGTTCCTGATGATGGTGCCGAGGACCTTCTTCGCGCGGGCGCTCGTCTCGGACGCGTCGAGCCGGTCGAGGCCCTGCTTCACGTCCGGCGGCAGGATCTTGAGCGCCCGGATGTAGAGCGCCTTCGACGCCTCCTCCACCTGCTTCAAATCAACCTGCATCGCTTCGCTCTACCGGGCACCCGCTCAGTTCACCTCCAGCTTGCGCGCGCGGATGATTTTCGCCCAGCGCTCCGACTCTTCCCGGATCGCCCGCGCAAAATCGGCGGGCGCATTGCCGACCGGCGCCATGCCGAGACCTTCGAAGCGCTTGCGCAGGTCCTCTGCTGCCAGCGCCTCAACCGTGTCGCGATAGACCTTGTCGATGACCGCGGCCGGCGTTCCGGTCGGCGCCATGAGGCCGAACCAGCCCAGGTTCTCGAACCCCGGCAGCGTCTCCGCCACGGCCGGCACGTCCTTCAGCTGGGGCGCGCGCTGCCTGCTGGTGACACCGAGGGCGCGGAGCCTGTCCTGCTGCACGTAGCCGATCGCCGCCGACAGGTTGGGCGTCAGAAATACGATCTGGCCGGCGATCAGATCCACCATCGCCGGGGCCTCGCCCTTGTACGGGACGTGGGTGGCGTTGATGCCGGCGGTGAAGATGAAATTCTCGGCGGCGAGATGCGTCTGCGTGCCGACGCCGGCGGAACCGAAAGTGAGCGCGCCGGGATTCGCCTTCGCGAGCGCGATCAGCTCCTTGACGCTTTTCGCCGGAACGCTCGGGTGGGTCGCAATGATCTGCGGTCCGCTCGCGACATTGGTGATCGCCACCAGATCCTTCTCCGGGTTCCAGTTGAGCTTCCTGAACATGTGCTGGTTCGCGGCGATCACCGACCCTGAAGTCATGAACAGCGTGTAGCCATCGGGGGGCGCCTTCGCCGCCACCTCGGCGCCGATGTTGCCGGACGCGCCCGCGCGGTTGTCCGCCACCACCTGCTCGCCCCAGGTGACGGCCAGCTTCTGCGCCAGGAGACGCGTGACGATATCGGTCGCCCCGCCCGGTGAAAACGGCACGATGATCCGGACCGGCTTGGCGGGATAGGTCTGGGCGTGGGACGCAAAAGCGATCCACGCCGCCACCGGCAATGCGAGCCATCTGGCGATACGCACGATTCTCTCCTCGGATTCGTTCTATCGGGAAGCGGCTTCGGGACAACCTTACCCGATAAGCGCCCGCTGCAGCAAGGCAAGCGTCCCTCACCCCCGCCCTTCCATCCCTCACTCCCGACCTCTCTCCCGAGGGGAGAGAGGAGGCTCGAGATTCCCTTCTCCTCTTGGGAGAAGGGCATGGGATGAGGGATGGGATTAGAGGCCTCCGGCCTCGACGGCGAGGCGTCTCAACTCGCGGCGGAGCCGGTCGCGCACTGTGCGGTACGCAGGGCGGTTGACGACGTTCGCAATCTCGTACGGGTCACGCTCGAGGTCGTAGAACTCGTCGAGCTCGCCGTTGCGGCTGCGGTTTATCCAGCGGATGTATTTGTGGCGATCCGTGCGCACCGCCTTGTAGGTCATGCCGACGAGCCACGGGAAGGCGTTCTCGGCCCAGTACTCGATCAGGAACGACTTGCGCCAGCCCGCGCGCCGGCCCGCGAGGAGCGGCAGGAGCGGCAGGAGCGACCGGCCCTGGATCTGCGGCCCGGGCTTCCCGCCCGCAAGCTCGATCAGCGTCGGCGCGATGTC
>JBOIEM010000124.1:0-13449 GCA_050741115.1 Burkholderiales bacterium | reverse complement strand
CTTGGTGAGCGTGGCGAGATTCTGGTAGACCACCGCCTCGTAGAGGCTCGCGATGATTTCTTCCACCGGCACGCCCGATTTCACCAGGGTATTCGAATCCGCTTCGGCGAAGATCCCGCACTTGGAGCTCACCTTGTGCAGGCTCATCCCGCTGTAATTCATCTGCGCGAGCTGCTCCGTCGGGATCGAGAGCTTGCGCGCCGTCTTCTCGATGAAGGTGCCGGTGCCGCCGCTGCACGCGGACTGCATGAAAACCTGCTTGCTGGTGCCGTCGCCGCTCGGGGTGAAGAACACCGTCTTCATGTCTTCGCCCCCGATCTCGGAGACGAACCGCACCTGCGGGTGGAGCTTTTCGACCGCGGCGGCGACCGAAACGACCTCCTGGATGAGCTTCGCGCCGACGAGGGGGGCGAGAAAGCCCGCGCCCGAGCCGGTGAAGAACACCCGGTCGCGGCTCGGCGCGAAGCCGCACTCGGATTCCATCCGCGAGAGGTACTCGAGCACCGACTCGGCCTGCTTGGTATTGTGGCGTTTGTAATCCCGCCACAACGGCTTGCCGTCCTCCACCACCACCGCCTTGACGGTGGTAGATCCGACGTCCATGCCGGAGAATTTCATTGCCGCGCCTTTTCGGCGAGATGCAGCACGAGGTTCGCCGCGGTGCCTGCGGCGCCATTGCGCGGAACACGGTAAGTCGCGCGCTTCAACTCGGGGAAGGAATCGAGCAGCTCGCGCGCCCGCTCGACGGTGAGGCCGTTCAGCTTCAGGGTATCGTCGAACTCGCGCTGCGCCCGGCGCTTCGCTTCCGTCAGTATCATCTGGCAGCGCGACAGCGCGTGGACCTCGGCGTCGCCCTTGATCTCGAGCGGCGCGTAGAGGAGATCGGGATGCTTGCCCGCGACGGCCGCCATGGCGCCTATGCTCATGGTGTTCGGCATGCACGAATAGGGCGAGAGCTCGCAGATCATGTGCGCCTTCTTGTGGTGATGGGCCCACAGCGCCTTGCCGACGAGCATGTCGCCCTCGCCCCCGTTCAGGCGGCTATGGTAGTAGGGGGCGGCCAGCGCCCGCAGCTCATACTGGTCGGGCATCTCGTGCGGCAGATCGCCCAGCGCCTTGCGCATGCGGTCATAGGACCAGCGCAGCAGGCGTTGCCCGGTCTTGACGGCGCCCAGTTTCATGCGGGCGGAGCGATCGATGCCGATATGGTCTTCGTAATCCTGGCCGGCGTGGCGCATCAGGTAGTCGAGCCAGATGGTGATGGCCGCCGGATAGACTTCCGCGCCTTCGGCTTCGAGCCAGCGGTGGATGTTGTAGTTGGGATCGCCTTCCACGGTTTGCAGGTAGAACTCGCCGGTGATCTTCACCACCGGCTTCACGCGCAGGCGGTCCACCTCGATGCGCTCGAATTTGCCGCGCACCTCGCGCAGCGCCTCGACGAAGCGGCCCGTTCCGAGATACCAGGGGGCGGCGCTCCACTTCTTGCCGCGCGCGGGGGACTTGCGGAAGACTTCGTACAGCTGCTCGACGCTTTCCTTGACGACCTGTTCCGTCTCTCCGGGATGGACTTCGAATGGCCGCGTCTGGTACTCCAGGTCCTGCACGAGGTCGCCGACCAGGACGGCCCAGATCGCGCCCAGGGTGAAGGGCAGGTTGAGGTCCAGTCCGCCGCCTTCGGCCGCGCCCTGCTCGAGCCCGTTCTGCGCGAGCAGGAACATGCGGAAGGACTCGAGGCCGGCGTTGCGCAGCGCCAGCTCGTAGCTCTGATGGTATTGCCCGAAGCGACAGGCGCCGCACGCCCCCGCGGTCACGTACACGTACTTCTTCGCGATCTCTTCGGGGCTGGACTCCCGCGCCGCCGAGCGCAGGAAGTTGGCGAGGTTGCCGGTCGTGAAGCTCGTCGGGCAGCACTGCCCGATGTCGGCCAGCTCGCGCCCCGTGAGCAGGTCCTCCTTGGTGGCGATGGGCAGGACCTGGCTGCGGTAGCCGAGGTTCTCCATCGCGCCCTGGATCAGGCGCTCGGCCCGCCAGTGCAGGCCGCCGAAGAGTATCGTGACCTGATCGCGTTCGGCTCTCGTGAACGGCCGTGGCTGATACGTGCGGAAGTGCTCGATCGCGGTGTGCTGCATGGCTGGACCTCCTCCCGAAAAACGATCTGCCCGTACACCGTAGCAGGTCAAAGTTTATCCTGAACCGCGGCGCAATATGCCCACAATAAATTAAGGGTCAAATTCCATTTGCGTTTCCGCATGCGCCTTCAATCGCGCCAGGCACCTCTGGCGGCGCTCGTCCGGACGCGGGACGGGCCGGCGTGCGGAGCGCGGGTTGCGGAGATCTGAATGAGGACGGCGGCCATGCGGTCGAGTTCCTCATCCGGCATCGCGTCGTAGAACGGCAGAAAGAGGATGCGGGTGAGGGAACGCCGCGCCTCGCGCGGCTCCAAATCCTCGCGACCGGGAGGGGGATCGACGACGATCATGCTGTGCCCCTGGGTCGCGTCGAATCCATGCCGCGCCAGCTCCCTCCGCAAGTCATCGGGGGCGTCGGTGAGAATCGGGAAAACCCAGAAGGCGTGCGGCGTAACGTGCGCCGCCGGGCAGGCGTACGACCCGCGCAGCGCGTGCGCGAGGCGGCGCCCGCGCTCGGCGCGGCGAAGCTGGAGCCGCGCGTCGAACGCCCCGATGCGCCGGCGGAGCGTATCGAGCAGCGGGGCGCACGGCTGGCGGCGGATCAGCTCGAACAGCCGATCGGTCGCGAAGCCGCTCACCGAGGAATTGAGGACCCGGTCGTGATCGCGCCCGAGCAGGCGCAGCACGCCGACGAGGCATCTGAACGGCAGGCGGTACGCCAGCGCCTTGAGCAGCATGTACTTGACGATGCGGCCGAGATACGCCGCGCGGGGCTGGACGAAGTATTGCGCCTGCCCCTGCCGCATCCTCGCCAGCAGATCCCCGTCGCGCACCCGGGCGAGCGCGCCGCCCAGCGCCGTCGCCGTCTTGATCGTGCCGAAGCTGAAGAACGAGACGTCGGCGGCCGGGTGTCCCGCGTATTCCCGTCCGCGGAACGCCTGCGCGCAATCCTCGATGAAGAGCAGCTTGTGCGCCCGCGCGGCGGCGATATGGTCGTCCAGCGGCGGGGTCGCGCCAAACAGGTGGGCGATCAGGACCGCCCGCGTGCGCGGGGTCACGCGGCGCGCGATCTGCGCCGCGGGCGGAAACGCGAGGTCCGGGTCGAGGTCGAGTGGAACGGGCACCAGGCCGTACTCCCGGGTGATCCGCACCATGTCCGGGATCGTCATCGCCGAGACGAGGACTTCGCTTCCCCGCGGAAACGCGGCGGCGCCGAGCAGGAGATCGAAACCGGAACGGACGGACAGGCAGGCGAAGTCCCCGCCGCGATCGGGTTTCATCCAGCAGCCGTCAGCCGCGGCGCCTGCGCCGCCGGGCGCGAGGCAGCGGATGGCGGCGTATCCCAGGTCGCGCCAGTCGATGTCGAAGCGTTTACGTGACCACATGGCGGCACTATACCGCAGCAAGCACGCGATCGAATTCACGCGCGACGCGGGCTTCATAGGCTGCAAACGCGGGCGCGCCGCGCACGCCGTCCACGCCCGGGAACATCGCGGCGAGCTCGGCCAGCCGTAGCGCGTGCTCTCCCGCACGCCCAAGCCCGTGGCGCGGCACCCATTGGGCGATGTTGGTGCGCCGCCGCAGGTAGTCTTCGAGCGTGCAGCACCACTCTGACGCCACGGCGGAGCTCGCGGAGGGAACGGGATGCTCGAGCCCCGGGAATTGCTCGGTGCCTTCGCGCGGAGGCGCGCCCTGCGGGGCGTCGGGGCCGCGCCGCCCCGGCGCGATGGCGCGCCCGATCGTATCCGCGACGGCCCCCCCGAGCGAGAGGCAGCTCGAGAGCTTTCCTCCGTAGAGGCTGATCCAGTGCTGGCGCGCGTCCCGCGCGACCACGTGCCGGCGCGAGATGCAGAGCGTGTACTGGTGCGAGGCGTAGGTGCGCTTCACCACCAGCGGGCGGACCCCACATCGCAACGCAACGATATCGCCCGGCCCGAACGGCCGCGTGACGTGGCGGTTCAGCTCCTCGAGCAGCACGCGCACGTCCTGCGGGGCCGCGACGAAGCCGGAATCCGGATCGGGAGAGAGGGTCTCGGTAGGGCCCCAGAGCGCCACGGGACCCCACGGAATGAGCGAGTAGCAATCGCGCAGCCGGTTCTCGAAGGTGAGCGGCGTCGCGTGACTGGGGTCGCGCGGCAGCGCGATGAAGACGCCCTTGCTGAAGACATGCTTCCAGGCGGTCTCGATGCCGAAGCGCTCGTTCAGCTCATCCGTCCAGACCCCTGCGGCGTTCACCACCCAGCGGGCGCGGGCCTCCGTCTCCTCGCCCGTCACCCGGTCGCGCAATTCGATCCGCCAGTGGCCGTCCGTGGCGTCGCGGCCTCCGCCCGTGACCTCGCAGTAATTGAGCGCGGGGCGGTCGGGGCCGCACCACGGCAGGATCCAGTGCGCGACGAACCGCGCGTCGGAAGGGAAGATCGATCCTTCCTCGTACAGCAGCGTGTTCACGATGTGCCCGTCGCGGAACAGGCGGCGCTCGGGAAACTCGCCCTGCTCGAGGGGCATGCGGCGCCGGAACGCGCCGAGCGCCCAGTAGAGCCAGAGCGCGGCCTCCACGAACCACGCCCCGCGGTAGTCCTCGCGGGTGGCGACGTAGCGATTGGGCGCCGGGCGGATCCAGTCGGGCAGTTGGCGGATCAGGCGGTCGCGGCTCGCGCACAGCTTGACGACCGTCGCGAAATCGAGCGTGGCGAGGTAGATGAGGCCTCCCCACACCCACATCGCCGAGCACTGGCTGGAGCCTCCCCCGAAGTCGCCGCGGTCAAGGAGAAGCGCGCGGTGGCCGCGGCGGCAGAGCTCCGAGTAGACGGAGGCACCGTTGATTCCGCCCCCGATCACCGCGACGTCGAAGACCGAGCCCGCGATCGCGTCCCGGCAGGTTGCGCGCCATTCAAGCACCGGGCTCTCCTGCGCCCCGCGGCGCGAGCTGCGCCGCGGACCCGCCCCAGGGCAGGTCGAGCAACGCCCGCGCCGGCAGGACGAGATGGAGCGCGCTGGGGTTCGACTCGAGAGCGAGCATGGCGCCGCAGCGGGCGTGGACCTCGAGCGTCGTCGCGCCTTCGACGTCGCCGAGGGCCACCGCGGCGAGATCGATTTCCCATTCAATCCCGGCTGCCGTCACCAGCACGCCATTGCGGTCGAGCCGTACGCGGCCCGCTGCGGCAGCGCCCCTGGCGCCATTCGTTACGGTGACGGACACGGGCACTTCCAGTGGCAGGAGGGACGGAATGTTCCGATGCAGCGTCTCGAGCATCCGCGCGAATAGATCGCTCAGGAGCCATGACTTCTGCCGGTCGCCGTCGCCTTCCCGCCGCAGTGCGCCGCCGTGAACGGCGTGCCACGACGCGCCGCAATCGGGACAGGCGAGGCGGCGCCCGTCGACGAGCAGCTGCGGGCGCGCGCATTCCGGGCAATAGCAGATCAAGCGCGGCACCTGGCGGAATCTGCCTGCGTCGAGCAGATCTAGGCGTGCGGCCTCGTCGCGGGACAGCTCGCGCAGGAGCGTCGCCAGCGCGGTCCGGGCGGCGGCCGCGTCGAGGTGACCGCCCGAGTGATACACCGGGTCCCACCACTTGCGTTGCGGCAGGCGGCGCTCGCGTGCCGCGACCGGTCCGGTCAGGGCGATCGGCCCCTGCAGCCTCACCGTCACCGGCCGCCAGCGGGGCGCCTGTCCCCAGCGCGGCCAGTGATCGTAGGCGCCTTCGATCTCGGCGATGTAGACCGGCACTTTCAGCCGCGAGAGGAACTTGGCTGACGCCGCCACCGGGTCGGTTGAAACGCCCGTCCAGGAGCGCTCGCCCTCGGGAAAGAGAGCTACCACTTCCCCTCCCGCGAGCAGGCGCAGCATGCGGCGCGCCGCCCGGGTGTCGGGCACGCACTTCGAGAGCGGCAGCACGCCGCCCAAGTACATGAGCCAGGAAACGGGCGCGCTCGACTGCATGAAGAATACCGAGGACAGGAACCGGGCCGGGCGCGGCAATGCCGGGTAGAGAAACAGGAAGGAATCGCTGAAGCTCATGTGCGGCGCGATCACCACCGCCCCTCCGGTGCGCGGCAGCCGCTCCGCGCCTTCCACGCGCAGCGGGTAGGCCAGCCGCAGCACGCTGGCGATCCTCCAAAGCAGGCGGTGGTACCAGCGCAACGGAGCGAAGAAGCGGTGCGGCGGGATCTTGAGGGTGAACGGCGTCACGGACCTGTCCTCTACCACGCGACGATCGGCGGCGTGATCACGACGATGGCCGAGAAGGTGTCCATCACGCAGCCGATCGGCAGCAGAATTCCGTTGAGCGCGAGCAGGAAGACCCAAGGCGACTGGATGCGCCGCGTCACCCATTTTACCGCCCGATCGGGAATCCGGGCGTCCACGAGATAGTTGGTCAAGCCGGGCGAGACCCCGAGGATCAGCAGGATCCCGCCCACCAGCAGTCAGGGCCGGGCCGGCGTGCCGGGCCGCCCGACGAACCGTCAAAACGAGTGTATGCTGGCGCGACCGGAACAGGGGCAATGATGTCCACCTTGCTGATCATCCTCGCCACGCTCGCGGTCGCCTGGATTCTTGCCTATCACCGCCTGCCCGCCGTCGCCTGGACCCTCGCCTTCGCGATCGCGCTTGGACTGGTCACTTTCTACGCCGGATGGCCGCAGCCGCTCGTGACGGCGCTGTGGGTGATTCTCGTCATGGGCGCGCTCCTCGGCAATCCGTCCCCCATCCGCCGAGCGCTCGTGAGCCGGCCGATGCTTGGGCTGTTCCGCAGGATTCTTCCGCAAGTGTCGCAGACCGAGCAGGAGGCGCTCGAAGCGGGCACGGTGTGGTGGGACGGCGAGCTCTTCAGCGGAAGTCCGGACTGGGGCAAGCTGCTCGGCTATCCGAAGCCCGCACTCACGGCGGACGAGCGCGCTTTTCTCGACGGGCCGGTGGAGGAGCTGTGCGCGATGGTCCACGACTGGGAGGTCTCGCACGAGCTCCTTGATCTCCCGCCTCACGCCTGGCAGTTCATCCGCGACAAGGGCTTCATCGGCATGATCATCCCGAAGAAGTACGGCGGGCTCGGTTTCTCCGCGCTCGCGCATTCCGAGGTGATCATGAAGCTCACCACGCGCAGCAGCACGGCCGCGATCACGGTGATGGTGCCGAATTCGCTCGGCCCGGCGGAGCTGCTGCTCCACTACGGCACGACGGAGCAGAAAAATCACTATCTCCCGCGGCTCGCGAAGGGTCTCGACATTCCGTGCTTCGCGCTCACCAGTCCCGAGGCCGGCTCCGACGCCGGCGCGATTCCGGACTTCGGCATCGTGTGCCGCGGCGAGTGGCAGGGGAAGCTGGATGTCCTCGGCATGCGCCTCACGTGGGAGAAGCGCTACATCACGCTGGCGCCGGTCGCGACGCTGCTGGGACTTGCATTCCGGCTCTACGATCCCGATCACCTGCTCGGCGGCCGGGACGACCTCGGCATCACGCTCGCCTTGATCCCGACGCAGACTGCGGGCGTCCACATCGGGCGCCGGCATTTCCCGCTCAACGCCGTGTTCCAGAACGGCCCGACGTGGGGCAAGGACGTGTTCGTCCCGTTGAATTTCGTCATCGGCGGCGAGAACTACGTCGGCCAGGGCTGGAAGATGCTGATGAATTGCCTCGCCGCCGGGCGCTCCATCTCGCTGCCCGCCAACGCCTGCGGCATCGCCAAGGGCTGCGCGCTCACTACCGGCGCTTACGGGCGCGTGCGCCAGCAGTTTCGCCTCTCCATCGGCCGCTTCGAGGGGGTGGAGGAGGCGCTCGCGCGCATCGGCGGCAATACCTACATCATGGATGCCGCGCGCGTGATGACGGCCGGCGCGGTGGACCTGGGCGAGAAGCCCTCGGTCGTGTCGGCAATCGTCAAGTACCACCTCACCGAGCGCGGCCGCCAGGTCATCAACGACGCGATGGACGTGCACGGCGGCAAGGGCATCTGCCTGGGACCCAGCAACTATCTCGCGCGCGCCTACCAGCAGGTGCCGATCGCGATCACGGTGGAGGGGGCGAACATCCTCACGCGCTCCATGATCATCTTCGGCCAAGGCGCGATCCGCGGGCATCCGTTCGTGCTGAAGGAAATCCAGGCCACGCAGGAGCGCGACCCGGAACGAGCGGTGCGCAGCTTCGACGCGGCGTTCTTCGGGCATCTCGCGTTCATCGCGTCGAACCAGGCGCGCGCGTTCTGGATGGGACTCACGGGCGCGCGCGTCGTCGCCGTGCCGGGCGACCGGCACACGAGGCGCTACTACCAGCACTTGACACGCTTCTCGGCCGCGTTCGCCTGGACCGCGGACATGTCCATGTTCCTGCTTGGCGGGTCGCTCAAGCGCCGCGAGCGGTTGTCGGCGCGGCTCGGCGACATCCTGTCGAATCTCTATCTCGCCTCGGCCGCGTTGAAGCACTATGAGGACGACGGGCGTCCGGCCGAGGACCTGCCGCTCCTGCACTGGTCGGTGCGGGACGCCCTGGCGCGGACGGAGGAGGCGTTCTACGGCCTGTTCGCGAACCTGCCCAATCGCTTCCTAGCGGGGGCGCTGCGCGCCGTCATCTTTCCGTTCGCCTTTCCTCTGGGCCGTGAATTCTCGCCTCCGCGCGACCGACTGGGAAGCCAGGTCGTCGGGCTCCTGCTCGAGCCGGGCCCGGCGCGCAGCCGCCTGACCGCCGGCGTCTTCATTCCGCGGGACCCGGAGGAGCCGGTCACGGTGCTGGAAGCGGCGCTGCGGGCGGTCATCGCCGCGGAGCCGGTCGGCGCGAAGATCCGGCAGGCGCGCGAGCGCGGCACGATCGAGAGCACCTTTGCCGACCAGATCGTGGACGAGGCGTGCGCCAAGGGCGTGATCACGCAGACCGAGAAGGAGGCGATGGAGCGGGCGAAGCTCCTGCGCCGCCGGGTGATCATGGTGGACGATTTTCCGAAGGACCTCGGCAAGACCGAGATCCATCAGACCACCCAGCCGGTCACCTTCGAGGCGCTGCGCGGCAGGACCTCGTGGCCGGAGCTGGAGAACCGCGACCACGGGCCGAGCCCCGCGCCATGAGCGATAACGTCCTCTATGCCGCCGCCGAAGGCGTGGCGACGATCACGCTCAACCGCCCGCGGATGCTGAACGCGCTCGATGCGCAGATGATCGTCCAGCTGCGCGCGGCGTGCGAGCGCGCCGAGCACGACGCCGCGGCGCGCGCGGTCGTGCTGCGCGGCGCCGGCCCCGCGTTTCTCGCCGGCGGCGACGTGGCGTTCATTCGCGCGAATCTCCCGCGCATGCCGGCCCTGGTGCGGGACAGCGGGGCGGAGCTGAACCACGCGATACTCGCCCTGCGGCGCGCGCCGAAGCCGGTCCTGGCGAGCGTTCATGGGGCAGTGGCCGGCGCGGGGGTGAGCCTGATGGCCGCGGCCGATCTCGCCATCGCGGCGGAGGGAACGAAGTTCACGATCGCCTACAGCAGGATCGGCGCGAGCGCGGACGGGGGCGCGACGCATTTCCTGCCGCGGCTCGCGGGCATGCGCAAGGCGCTCGAGCTCATGCTGCTGTCGGAAGCGTTCGACGCGCAGGCGGCGCTCAAGCTGGGACTCGTCAACTGGGTCACCGGCGCCGAGCAGCTGGGATCGGAGACCGAGGCCATCGCGCGCCGGCTCGCGCTCGGCCCGACGCTGGCGCTGGGCGAGATCAAGCGCCTGGTCAACGAAAGCCACGACCAGGCGCTCGCGGCGCAGCTCGAGGCCGAGGTGGAGGCGTTCGCGCGCTGCGCGGCGACGCGCGATTTCGCCGAGGGCGTGACCGCGTTCGTCGAAAAGCGCAAGCCGCTGTTCAAAGGCGAGTGATGGGTGATGGGTCTTAAGGGCAAGACCATTTTCATCACCGGGGCGACACGGGGGATCGGGCGCGAGATCGCGCTGCGCTGCGCGCGCGACGGCGCCAACATCGTCGTGACCGGCAAGACCACCGAGCCTCACCCGAAGCTCGCAGGAACGATTCACACCGTCGCGCGGGAAGTCGAGGCCGCGGGTGGGGCGGCGCTTCCCGTCCAGCTCGACGTGAGGGACGCCGACGCCGTGGCCGATGCGGTGGGTCAGGCCGCGGCCGCGTTCGGCGGCCTCGACTGCCTCGTCAACAACGCGAGCGCGATCTCGCTCACCGGGACGCTCGACACCCCCGTCAAGCGCCTGGAACTCATGCTCGCGGTCAACCTGCGCGGCACTTTCGTCTGCTCCCAGGCCTGCATTCCCCACCTCAGGAAAGCGGCCAATCCTCACATACTTACGCTCTCGCCGCCGCTCGACCTGAGGCCGCGCTGGTTCAAGGATCACGTCGCCTATACCATGGCAAAATACGGGATGAGCATGTGCACGCTTGGAATGGCGGAGGAGTTCCGGGCGTTCGGCATCGCGGTGAATTCGCTGTGGCCGCGCACCACGATCGCGACCGCCGCGATCGAGGTGAACTTTCCCGAGGCCATCCTCAAGGCGAGCCGCAAGCCCGCGATCATGGCGGATGCCGCCTGCGCGATCCTCAAGCGCGACAGCCGCAGCGCCACCGGCAACTTCTACATAGACGAGACCGTGCTGCGCGAGGAAGGCATCACCGATCTTGATCGGTACGCCGTTACGCCGGGAGCGCGGCTGCATCCCGATCTGTTCCTGGACTGACAAGGAGGGGGCATGGCACAACCCGCGAGCCACCTGATTCCGGTTGAAGCAGCGGTCACGCTGGACGGATTGTTCCACGAGCGGGTCAGGCGGACGCCGGACCACGTCGCCTACCGCGCGTTCAACGAGCAGCACGGCAACTGGCGCGACTACACGTGGGCGCAGATCGACCACCAGGTCGCGCGCTGGCAGGCGGCGCTCGTGAAGGAAGGGGTCAAGGCGGGCGACCGCGTCGCGGTGATGCTGCGCAACTGTCCCGAGTGGGTGACCTACGACCAGGCGGTGCTCGGCCTGGGGCTGGTGGTGGTGCCGCTCTATACGCAGGACCGGCCGGAGAACGTCGCCTACATCATCCACGACTCCGGCTGCAAGGTGCTGCTGATCGAGGGCGCCGAGCAGTGGCAGGGTCTCGCCGAGGTCAAGGGCCAGCTCACGAGCCTCACGCGCATCCTGACCGTCCTTCCGGTGCCCAACGCGGGCGAACCGAGGTTGAGGTCGGTCGGCGAGTGGCTGCCGGACCAGGGCGGGGCGACGCGTCACGTGCCGCGCGATTCGCACGCGCTCGCGACCATCGTCTACACCTCCGGCACCACCGGCCGCCCCAAGGGCGTGATGCTCTCGCACCACAACATCCTGTCCAACGCCGCGGCATGCTGCTCGGTGCTCGTCTGCGGCCACGATGACGTGTTTCTGTCGTTCCTGCCGCTCTCGCATACGTTCGAGCGCACGTGTGGCTATTACCTCACCGTCATGACCGGTTCCGCCACCGCCTACGCACGCTCGGTCCTGGTGCTGGCCGAAGACCTCCAGACGATGCGGCCGACGATCCTGGTCTCGGTGCCACGCATCTACGAGCGCGTCTACGGCCGCATCCGCGCCGCGCTCGACGCAGGCTCGCCGCTCAAGAAGAAGCTGTTTCTGCTCGCAGTGGAGGTAGGCTGGGCGCGCTTCGAGCACGCGCAAGGCCGCGGGCCGTGGAAGCCCTCTTTTCTGCTGTGGCCGCTGCTCAACGCCCTGGTCGCGAAAAAGATCCTCGCGCGCCTGGGCGGCAGGATGCGCGCCGCTTTGAGCGGCGGGGCGGCGCTGGCGCCGGACATTTCGCGCGTCTTCGTCGGCCTGGGGCTGACGGTGCTGCAGGGCTACGGCTTGACCGAGACCAGCCCGGTTGCGTGCGCCAACCGTCCCCATGACAACGTGCCGGCGAGCATCGGCACGCCGATCCCCGGCGTCGAGGTGAAGCTCGGCGAGCACAACGCGCTTCTCATCAAGGGACCGAACGTGATGCTCGGGTACTGGAACAACCCGGAAGCAACGAAGGCCATGATCCAGCCCGACGGCTGGCTCAATTCCGGCGACACCGCGCGCATCGTCGCCCAGGGACACGTCTTCATCACCGGGCGGCTCAAGGAGATCATCGTGCTCTCGAACGGCGAGAAGGTGCCGCCGGTGGACGTCGAATCCGCCATCGCGAGGGACGCCTTGTTCGAGCAGGTGATGCTGCTCGGCGAGGGCAAGCCGTACCTGAGCGTGATGACCGTGCTCAACGCGGACCATTGGAAGAAGCTTTCCACCGAACGCGGGCTCAACGCCACGGCGGCAGCGCTCGCCTCGAAGCAGGTCGAGGAAATACTGCTCTCGCGCATCACCAACCAGATGAAGGAGTTCCCGGGCTACGCGCAGGTTCGGCGCGTGACCGCGACCCTCGATCCGTGGACGGTGGAGAACGGTCTCCTCACACCGACCATGAAATTGAAGCGCGCCAAGGTGATGGAAAAGTTCAACGCCGAGATCGACGCGATGTATGCCGGTCACTGAACGGACGTGACGAGGCGATGGTGACATGAGCCTCCCTGCTGGCAAGGAGCCGACCCTCCGCGTGGTGCCCATGCCGGCCGACGAGAACCAGAGCGGGGACATCTTCGGCGGCTGGATCATGTCGCAGGTGGACATCGCCGGCAGCATCGCCGCGTTGCGCATCGCCCGGGGCAGGGTCGCCACGGTGGCGGTCAATTCCTTCCAGTTCAAGCAGCCGGTGCTGGTGGGCGACCTCGTGAGTTTCTATGCCGAGGTCGTGCGTGTCGGGCGCACCTCGATCACGGTCAATGTCGAGGTCTACGCGCAGCGCCGGCCGGAGCGGGAGGAGATCGTCAAAGTCACCGAGGCGACGCTGACCTACGTTGCGCTGGACGAGATGCGGCGACCGCGTGTTGTATCAGCGCAACAGTAAGCATTGAGCGGCGTCAACATTCGTTCGCACGGGCAGCCGCAAGGTAGACTAGGACCAGTATTTTCACAGTTCATGGTGAGTGAGTTACGCAGGGGGAGGTCGTCATGAGAAAGGTCGACAGAACGCTCGCAGCGGCGGCGGTTGCGGCGGCCCTTTGCGGGATGGCGTCGGGGGCGGTGGCGGGCGGTTTCGCGATCGGCACGCAGAGCGGGAGCGGCACGGGCAACGCGTTCGCGGGCGGCGCGGCGGCCGCCGATGACGCGAGCGTCGCCTGGTTCAACCCTGCACTCATGACGTTGCTCCCCGGCAACCAGATCGCCGGTGCGCTGCACGCCCTCAAACCCTCGTTCAAGTTCGCGAACCAGGGTTCCAGCGGATTTTTTTCATGCGTGTCGCCGCCATTCCCCCCCTGTCCGGGCGGGGATGGCGGCGA
>JBOIEM010000123.1:0-8339 GCA_050741115.1 Burkholderiales bacterium | reverse complement strand
GAGCTCGACCGAGCCCACCTTGTCGGCAAACGAGAGGTGCGGATAGTCGCTGCCCCAGATGATGCGGTCGGGAACGGCCTCGATCAGCGCGCGCGCCATCGGCGCGGCATCGGCGAAGCCCGGTGCGACTGACATGCGATAGGTGCCGGTAAACTTCACCCAGCCCAGCCGATTGCCGCGCAGGAAATCGAGAAACTCACGGAATCCCGGCTGCTGCGGACTGTCCTTCGCCAGGAACATGCCCATGTGCGCGACGGTAAAACGCGACTTGAGCTTCGCCATTACCGGCAAAAGCTCGCGCGTGAGCCACCCGGGGGTGAGGAAGTCGAGCATCCAGCCGATCTCCGCGCAGCGCGCGTCGAGCCGGTCGATGCGCGCGAGCATCGATTTCGAGAACCCCGGCTCGGGCGGCTTGATGGGATTGACGTTCACGCGCACGCCGCGCACGCCCGCGCGGTTCAGGCGTTCAAGCTCGGCGTCCGGCGCGTTCTCGTCGATGTCCACGATGCCGCGGCACTTCGCGCCCACCTCGCGCATGGCGTCGAGCATGCACGCGATGTCCCGCCCGTACGCGCTCGGCTGCACGAACACGAAGCGCGCGCAGCCGAGATGCCGCGCGAGCTTCAGGTATTCCTCGAGCGGCGCGAGCGGCGGCTGGTAGCGGATGTCGGTCCCGTAGGGGTAGCGCTCCGCCGGGCCGAATACGTGGAAGTGACTGTCGCAGGAAAGGGGCGGTGCCTTGAACGCCGGCGCGCCTTCTTCCCCCGCTCTCACGCTCTCACGCCCTCACGTTGCGCCGAGCGCATTGCCAGCGCAAACGCCAGGATCATCGCGATGGCTACCGCAACGCCGAGGGTCAGTCCCATGCCTTCCAGATTCGCGGCCGCAGCGGGCCAGTGGAGCCGGGCGATGCCGAGGCCCGCGACGGCGAAGCTCAGGGCCGCCACCGCGAGGCTCATGATGCGCGAGGCGACCGCGGCGCGCCGGTCCGCCCGCCGGATCAGCCGGCCCATGCAATAGCCGTTCACCGTGTCGGTCGCGATCATGCCCGCCGTGAACACGAGTCCCAGAGCGGCGGCGAACATCCACCCCGCAAGGCTCGAGCCCGTGATCGAAAACAGCATCGCCTGGCTGATGGTGTCGAACGAGAGCGCGAACGCCGCGCCGACGGAGGCCATCACCGCCGGGTGGCTGGTCTCGACCAGGCTACCGAGAAGCCGGCTCTTCAGTCCCACCGATCTCACGACTTCGCCCGGGCGCGCGCGAAAGACCGCGACGAGGTTGGCCACGGCGAGCGCGAGCAGGAACAGGATCGAGAATCCGGCGCCGGTCAGCTCGAGCCAATCGGGCGGCTGCCACTCCCGCGCCACGGTGGCGACGATCACCGCGACCAGCGTGACGACGGCGCCGTGGCCGAGCGAGAACAGGAGCCCCGAGAGCCGCGCGAGCCGCGGGCGCCGGACGGCGTTGAAGCGCGCCATCCCGTCGATCGTGACCAGGTGATCGGGGTCCGCCCCGTGCTTAAGCCCCAGGAACAAGACGAGCGCGGCGAGCGCGAGCCAGTCGTTCGGCAGGTTTTCCATTATTTCTTAAGAAACAAGTCTTCCCACAGCTTGTCCCACTTCGCCGCCTCGTCGACCGTTGCGACCACGTCGAGATAGACGTGCTCGAAATCCGTGAGCTTCGACTTGATCTTGCGGTTCACCGGCGGCCGTCCCATGGACTCGTAGAGCCTCTGTCCGTCCTCGGCGGAGAGGACGAAGTCCACGAACAGCAGCGCCGCCGCGGGCCGCGGCGCGTTCTTCGCGATGCCGATTCCCTGCGGGCGCGCGATCGCGTCGATCGGCGCGTAGTCGATGGGCGCGCCCTTGCGCTTCAGCGTCTCCACGTTGGCGCTGTAGGCGGTGAGGCACACCGGGATCTCGCCGGCAGCGATCAACTGGGCGAGCAGCGGGTGGCCCTTCCGCACCTCCGGCCGCATCTCGGAGAGCTTGCGGAAGAACGCCATGCCCTCCGCCTCGCCCCATTTCCGGACGAGGGTCGCCATCCACTCGGCGTCCCCCGCTTCGATGCCGAGCTTGCCCTTCCATTTCGGATCGGCGAATCCCCTGATGCTCGCCGGCAGGTCCTCGCGCTTCACCAGGTTCGTGTTGTAGCCGACGACGAAGAACTGCAGCCGGTCGGGCAGCCACAGGCGGTGCCGGGGAATGCTGGCGGGGGGCAGGTCGGCGAAGTGCGGCGTGAAGTATGTCGTCAGAACCTGCTCGCGCGCGAGCGCCTCCATCTCGGGGCCGTTGGTCGCGACGACGTCCACCGCGTGGCGCCCTGCGCGCGCCTCGCTCAGGACTCTCTGGACGACGCGCTCGGACTGGCTCCGCCAGAGCTCGACCTTGACGCCGTGCTTCTTCTCGAACGCCTCCGCGAGCGGTTTCGACTCCGTCGGCGCGAGCGAGGTGTAGAACGAGACTGTCCCTTCCTGCTTCGCCTGCTCGATGAGCCGCTTGTCGCGGTCCGGCCCCTGGTAGCTGAGTATTTCCGCGGCCTTCGCCGGCGCCTGCGCCGCCGCGTGCGCCTGAAGCAGCGCCGCAGCCAGCACGCCCGGCACGATCAGTGCCAATGCTCTTCTCATGGTGATTTCTCTCCTTGGCGCCCGGGAACGGTGTGCGGCGCGTTGTTCCGCCGCTGGGCGTACACTAATATATCCAATTTTCTCCGGCCGGGCGAGGCTGAGGAGGGTCCCATGTCCACCAAGACCGCCGCGGGCGGCAGTACGAGAGCGGAACGGGCGGCCACCGGCAACGGCGCCACGTTTCAGAACGACCTGCGCGAGTTCATCACCGCCTGCGACCGGCGCGGCGAGCTCGCCCGCGTCGAGAACGCGCACTGGGACCGCGAGCTGGGCGCGGTGACCGAGGTGCTCTACCGGCAGAAGGTCGAGAAGTCGCCGATGCTGCTCTTCGACCGCATCCCCGACTACCCGAAAGGGTTTCGCTGCGCCTACGGCATGTTCGGCTCGCCCTACCGGCTCTCGCTCGTGCTCGGCATGGAGCCCGCCCTCTCCGACAACCGCAAGGAGATGCTCGACCACTACCGCAAGCATATCCGGAAGGGCGTGAAGCGCATCGCCCCCCGCATGGTAACGGACGGCCCGGTGATGGAGAACGTCCTGCGCGGCGACAAAGTGGACATGCTCAAATTCCCGGTGCCGATCCACCACGAGAACGACGGCGGGCGCTACATCGGCACCGCCTGCGGCGTCGTCACCCGCGACCCCGACGACGGGCGCATCAACGTCGGCACCTACCGCGTGCAGGTGATCGGGCGCGACACCTGCGCCTCCTACATCTCGAACGGCAAGCAGGGCCGCATCCACCGCGACAAGTACCTGAAGGCCGGCAAGCCTTGCCCCGTTGTCATCATCGTCGGCACCGACCCCGTCACCTATCTCGCCGCGGGCTACACCATGCCCGATTCGATGCCGGAATACGAATGGGCCGGGGGACTCATGGCCCGGCCGATGGAATTGATCGCGGGCGAGTCGACCGGGCTGCCCTTCCCCGCGCGCTCCGAGATCGTGCTCGAGGGCGAGATCTCCGCGACCGAAACCGTGCTGGAAGGCCCGTTCGGCGAATGGCACGGCTACTACGCCGGGGACGCGCAGCAGGAGCCGTTGATCCGCATCAACCGCATCTACCACCGCAACGATCCGATCCTCACCTGCGCGGCGAGCCAGAAGCCGCCGCACTCCCATCTCTTCGAGCGCTGCTTCCTGCGCTCGGCGGCGCTGCTCGATGCGCTCGAGGGTGCCGGCATCCCGGACGTGAAGGGCGCGTGGCTGCACCAGGCCGGCGCGGGGCGCACGTTCTGCGTGGTATCGGTCAAGCAGCGCTACTTCGGCCACTCGACCCAGGTCGGGCTCGTCGCCTCCCAGGTCGCGTCCGTCGGCTACGTGAGCCGCTGGATCGTGGTGGTGGACGACGACGTGGACCCGACCGACATCCACGACGTCATCTGGGCGATGGGCACGCGCTGCGACCCGAAGACGCGCACGACGCTCCTCGACCACTGCTGGTCCTCGCGGCTCGACACCATGGTCACCGACAAGAGCCTGCCGTACAACTCGCGCATGGTGATCGACGCCTGCCGCCCCTACGAGCGGCTCGACACGTTCCCCAAGGTGTGCCAGAGCTCGCCGGAGCTCGCCGCGAACGTCCGCGCCAAGTACCCGGAGCTGTTTCGTTGAGCGCCCGAGTCATCCCCGCGGAGGCGGGGATCCAGTCACGATCTGTCTGTCCTAGATTCCTTCCTTCGCGGGAATGACGAGACCTATGGCCGAAAAGGACGACGCGCCGAAGAAGCCCGGCCACAGCCTGGCCGACCACCAGTACGGGACCGACACCGGCCACAGCCACGACGGCGACGAGGCGTTCGACCACGACCACGACGACTTCGGGATCGAGGGCGGCCCCGAGGGCGCGGGACTATGGCTCCAGGACCACGTCTCGCTCACGAGCGTCGGCATGGACATCGGCTCGGCGGGCACGCAGCTCATCTTCTCCCGCATTCACCTGCGCCGGCTGGGGGAGGACCTCTCCAGCCGCTATGCCGTCGTCTCGCGCGAGACGCTGTTCCAGTCGCCGGTCGCGCTCACGCCCTACCGCGACGAGGAGCGCATCGACGAGGAGGCGCTCGCCGACATCATCGACGAGGCCTACGCGCAGGCGGGGCTGCACCCGGACGAGATCGACTCCGGGGTCGTCATCCTGACGGGCGAAGCCCTGCGGCGGCGGAACGCGCAGGCGATCTCGGAGCTCCTCGCCGAGAACGGCGGGGAATTCGTCTGCACCGCGGCCGGCCACCATCTCGAAGCGATGCTCGCGGCGTACGGCTCGGGCGCGGCGCGCGTATCGCACGACCAGGGCAAGCGCATCCTGAACGTCGACATCGGCGGCGGCACGACCAAGCTCGCCGTGGTGGAAGGCGGAAGGATCGAGGCGATGGCCGCGGTGCACATCGGCGGGCGGCTGCAGGTGGTGGACGAGTCCGGGCGCATCGTGCGCCTCGACCCGGCGGGGCGCTACCACGCCGCGCAGGCGGGCTTCACCTGGAAGACCGGCGACCGCGCGGCAAGCGCGGACATGGCACGGGTCGCGGAATGGATGGCAGACGCGCTAATCGCGGCGATCGTGAAGCGCCCGCCCCCGCACGCGGTCGAGCACCTCTACCTCACCGATCCGATCGCGGAACTCGGGCGCATCGACGGCGTGATGTTCTCCGGCGGCGTCGCCGAGTACGTGTACGCGCGGGAGTCGCGCGAATTCGGCGACCTGGGCAAGCTCCTCGGCTCCGCCATCGCGCACCGCATCGAGCAAGGCGCGCTGCCGTGGCCGCTGCTGCCGCCGGGCGAATGCATACGCGCAACCGCCGTCGGCGCCTCCGAATACAGCGTGCAGCTCTCCGGCAACACGATCTACATCTCGAGCCCGGGCGATCTTCTGCCGCGCAAGAACCTCCAGGTGCTCCAGCCGCCCTACACCTGCGGCGAGGAGATCGTGCCGGAGGAGCTGGCGCGGGCGATCCGGAGGCACTTCACCGCGTTCGACCTCGAGGAGGGCGCAACCGAAGTGGCGCTCGCGTTCCGCTGGACGGGCGCGCCGTCCTACCCGCGCATCGCGGCCTTCGCGCGCGGCATCGCCGCGGGCTTGCCGCGCACCATCGCGAGCGGCACGCCCCTCTACCTCGTGCTCGACGGCGACATCGCGCAGACGCTCGGCGCGATCCTGCGCGAGGAGCTGAAGCTTGCGAACGAGATGCTGGTGATCGACGGCGTGACGCTGTGGGACCTCGACTACATCGATCTCGGCCGCATCCGCCTGCCCTCGCACACGGTCCCGGTCACGATCAAGTCGCTCGTGTTCAGCGAGGATCCGCGCCATCCGAACGATCCCGGCCAGTACCATCTCCACCACGGCCCGGTGCACTACCACCACCATCACCACGGCCACGATCATCATCACCACGATCATGATCACGACCATCCGCATGACCACGGGCATGGTCCCCATCACAAGCACAAGTAGAAACCCGTAACAGCATGCCGCGACTGGCTGACACCACCCCCACCCTGACCCTCCCGCGTCTAGGGGGAGGGAGGACTTTCCGGATCGAGCTCAAGTGGGTGATCCTCGGCGCCTGCGTCGCCCTCGTCGCCTACCTCGCGGTGATCCCGCTGGGGTTTCTCCTGTGGCAGAGCTTCTTCACGCCGCACACGGCGGCGAAGCCGGCGGAGTTCACGCTCGGCAACTACGCCTCGGCGTACACGAGCGTGCAGACCGCGAAGCTCTTCCTCAACTCGCTCGCGTTCGCGGTCGGCACTTCCGCCTTCGCGCTCACCCTCGGCACCGCGCTCGCGTGGATGAACGAGCGCACCAACACGCCGTTCAAGCGGCTCTTTTTCGCGCTCGCGCTGGTGCCGCTCATCATCCCCGGCATCCTCTTCACCATCTCGTGGATCATGCTCGCGAGCCCAAAGATCGGGATCTTCAACCTCCTGCTGCAGCACTGGTTCGGCACCGACGTGGTCTTCTTCAACGTCTACACCCTGTGGGGCATGATCTGGGTGGACGGCCTGCACTATTCCCCGATGGCGTTCCTCCTCATGACCGCGGCGTTCCGCTCGATGGACCCCGCGCTCGAGGAGTCGGCCGCCATGAGCGGGGCGGGCGTCTGGCAGGTGGTGCGGCGGGTCACCCTCGCGCTCGCGTGGCCGGCCATCTTCGCGACGCTGCTGATCCTGTTCGTGCGTGCGATCGAGTCGTTCGAAGTCCCGGCTCTCCTCGGCATGCCGGCCGGAATCTTCGTCTTCACCTCCGCGATCTACGAGGCGATCCACCGCTACCCGAGCCAGATCGGGCTCGCCTCGGCCTACGGGGTGACGCTGCTCCTCCTCACCTCGGCCGGCGTGTGGTTCCAGTCGCGGCTCTCCGCGGCAGGAAGCCGCTACTCGACGGTGACCGGAAAGGGCTTCCGCCCGCGCCGCATCGACCTCGGCCGCTGGCGCTACGTGACCGCGGCGATCTTCATCGCCTATTTCCTGCTGATCGTCGCCGCGCCGCTCTTCATCCTGGTGTGGTCCTCGATCCAGAAGTACTACAGCGTGCCCTCCGCCGCCGCGCTCGCGAACCTCACCCTCGACCCCTATCGCCTCATCCTCAACCACCCGACGTTCGCGCGCGCGATCTGGAACAGCCTGGTGCTGTGCATCGGCTCCGCGACGATCATCATGCTCGTCACCTCGGTCATCTGCTGGATGGTGGTGAAGACGAAGATCCCGGGGCGCTGGCTCCTCGACAATCTCGCCTCGCTCCCGATCGTGTTTCCGGGGCTGGTGCTCGGGCTCGCGATCATGGTGTTCTACCTCAACGTGAACGTCGGCATCTACGGCACGATCTGGATCCTGCTCCTCGCCTACATCACGCGCTTCATGCCCTACGGCATCCGCTACAACACCGCCTCCATGATCCAGATCCACAAGGAGCTGGAAGAGTCGGCGGCGATGAGCGGCGCCTCCTGGGCCTCCACCTTCGTGCGCGTCGTGCTGCCGCTGCTCAAGCCCGGCCTCGTCGCCGGCTGGATCTACATCGCGATCGTCTCGCTCCGCGAGCTTTCCAGCTCGATCCTCCTCTACAGCCCGGGCACCGAGGTGGTCTCGATCATGATCTGGGAGCTGTGGGAAAACGGCCAGTACGTGGAGCTTTCCGCGCTCGGCGTGATGCTGATCGTGCTCCTGTTCACGATGGTGATGGTCGCGCAGTTCGTGGGCAGCCGCTTCGGCGTCCGCGAGGCCTGACATGCTGGGCGTGCGCGGCCTCAACACCGAGTATCCGACCGACGACGGGCCGGTGCGCGCCGCGCGCGACGTCGCCTTCGACGTGCCGGAAGGCAAGCTGTTCACGCTGCTCGGACCCAGCGGCTGCGGCAAGACCACGACGCTGCGCTCGATCGCGGGGCTCGAGCGCCCGCAGTCCGGCGAGATCACGCTCGGCGGGCGCATCCTCTACTCATCCGCCGCCCGGATCTTCATCGCGCCGAACGAGCGCAACATCGGGATGGTGTTCCAGTCCTACGCTATCTGGCCGCACATGACGGTATTCGAGAACGCGGCATTTCCGCTGCGGGTGGGCCGGCGCAAGCTCTCCGGGAAGGAGCTCACGGACCGGGTGATGCGCGTCCTCGGGATCGTCGCGATGGACCATCTGGCCGACCGCCCCGCGACCAATCTCTCCGGCGGCCAGCAGCAGCGGCTCGCGCTCGCCCGCGCGCTGGTCATGGAGCCGCAA
>JBOIEM010000122.1:0-6706 GCA_050741115.1 Burkholderiales bacterium | reverse complement strand
CCGACGGCGCTCATGGACAGCCTGGGAGCGGCACGTTACATCCTCGCGCAGCGGCCCGGCCTCGGCAAGGTGAACGGCATCAACCAGAACTACGCCTGGGGGCAGGACTCGTGGAACGACTTCGCCGCCTCGCTCAAGAAGCTCAGGGTGGGAGTCGAGGTCGGCACTTCGCAGATGCCCAAGCTCTTCGCCGGGCAGTACAGCGCCGAGATCTCCGCGCTCATGCTGCAGCAGGCCGAATTCGTGCACTCCAGCTTCTGGGGTGGCGACATGGAAAGTTTCGTGCAGCAGGGCAAGGCGCGCGGCCTGTTCGACAAGCAGACCGCGATTCTCACCACCGGAGAAACGGCGATGTTCCGTATTCCGGAGCAGATCCCCGACGGCACGGTGATCGGCGGGCGCGGGCCGTACGGCGTGTTCGCGCCGGATAACGCGCTCAACAAGTGGTTCCGCGAGCAGTATTTCAACCGCTTCAACACCTGGCCGACTTACCCCTCGTACAAGATGGCGCAGGCAATCCTGGGGCTCAAGGCGGCGGCGGAGAAGAACCCGAAACCCTCGGAGGCCGACATCATCGCCGCGCTCAAGTATCTCGAATTCGACGCGCCGAGCGGCAAGGTGAGGATGGCGATCGGCAAGGGGCACCAGGCGATCCAGGAGATGGCGTACGGCCGGTTCAAGCTCCAGGGTGGCAAACCGACGGTCGTGGACGTCGTTCGCTATCCGGCTGAATGCGTCAACCCGCCCGACGGCGTGGCGAGCGAGCAGTGGATCAGCCAGGGGTTCCCCGGCGCGAAGTGCAACTGATCGCCTGATCGGGGCGGGGGCGCGGGCAACCGCGTTCCCCGCGGTCGCATGCTCAAGCTCGTCGTGATCCTGGTCGACGGGGTCATCTACGCCTCGTGGCTGTTCATCGTCGCATCCGGGCTCACGCTCGTGTACGGCGTCATGCGCATTCTGAACCTCGCGCACGGCAGCCTGTATGCGATCGGTGCGTATGCCGCCGCTTCGGCTGTCGTCTGGTACTTCAACGCCGGTCATCCGCCCGCGGGAAGCTACTTTCTGCTGTTCGGCTGCGCGCTGCTCGCGGGCGCCGCGGCGGGACTCGCGATCGAGCGCGGCGTGCTGCGCCTGATGTACGGCCGCGACGAGATTGTGATGGTGCTCGTCACGTATGCGGTGCTGCTCGTACTCGAGGACTTGATCAAGCTCGCCTGGGGTGTCGAGTCGTACTCGGCGTATCAACCGTATCAGATGCTCGGCAAGCTGCAGTTCGGCCCGGTCTCCTTCGCGACTTACGACCTGGCGCTCGTCGCCGTGTCGCTGGTGCTGGCATTCGCCATGTGGTGGGGACTGAACCGTACGCGGCAGGGAAAGCTCCTGCTCGCGGTGATCCACGATCGCGAAATCTCCACTGCCCTCGGGATCAACGTGACGACGGTATTCGTCGTGACTTTCGCGATCGGCTCAGTGCTCGGCGCGCTGGCCGGGGCGCTCACCGCGCCCGCGATCTCGGTGACCACCGGGCTCGGCGTCGAGGTGATCGTGCTCGCCTTCGCGGTGGTGGTGACCGGCGGCCTGGGCAGCGTGCAGGGTGCGCTCGCCGGCGCGCTGATCGTGGGCATTGCGCGCGCGGCGGCGGTGCATCTGTGGCCTGAACTGGAACTGTTCGTGATCTACGGGGTGATGGCGCTCGTGCTCGCGGTGCGCCCGCAGGGGCTGTTTGCGCGTGCCGCGGCGAGGAGGATCTGACCCCATGCGCGATCGTTCCACGCTCTGTCTGGGCGTCGTCCTGCTGGCGCTTCTCGTCGTCGGGCCTTTACTCCCGGACTGGCTGCGCTTTGTCGGCACGATTGCGCTCGCGAACTCGCTCGTCATCCTGGGCGTGATGCTGTTGATGCGCGCCGGGCTCGTGTCATTCGGGCAGGGCCTCTATTACTGCATCGGGGGCTACGCCGCGGGCGCCGCCGGCAAGTACTGGGGCGTGAGCGACGCGTTCGCGCTGCTCGCGCTCGGCGTCGTCACCTCGGCCGTGGTCGCCGCGATCCTGGGCCTGCTGCTCTCGCGCTATCGCGAGATCTTCTTCGCCATGTTCACGATGGCATTCTCGATGATCCTGTACGGGCTGCTCTCCAGGACCCAGGCGCTCGGCTCCACCGACGGCTTCAATGTCGTGCAGGCGACCTTCCTCGGCTTCCGGCCGCCCGATGCGAGCCTCAAGACCTGGCTGTTCGCAATGACCGTGTTGGTCGCGGTCGGCTGCGCGATCGCCCTCCAGCGCTACCTGCGCTCGGGCATGGGTTTTGCCGGGGAAGCGATCCGCGAGAACGAGATCCGCGTCGAGTACCTGGGCGTGTCGGTGCAGCGCGTGATCTACGCCAAGTACGTGCTGGCGGCGGTGCTGGCGGCGCTCGGCGGTGGCCTGCAGGCGCTTGCCACGGGCCACGTCGGGCCGGACATGGCCTACTGGACCACCTCCGGCGAGTTCGTATTCGTGGTGCTGCTCGGCGGCACCGCGCATGTCGGCGCGGCGCTCTTGGCGTCGTTCCTGTTCGAGCTGGTGAAAACCTACGTCTCACACCTCTCGCCCTACACCTGGCAGCTCTCGCTCGGCCTGGTGCTGCTCGCGATCATCCTGTTCCTGCCCAAGGGACTGTGGTCGCTGCTCGAGCGCCTGGCGAGGAGGCCGGCATGAGCGCGATCCTGGAGGCGCGCGCGCTCTCGAAGAGTTTCGGCGCCGTAGTCGCTGCGGCCGGCATCAATGTCAAGGTAGGCGAGCGCGAGATCGTCGGTGTAATCGGAGCGAACGGGGCCGGCAAGACGACTTTCATCAACATGGTGACCGGCTATTTGCCGCCCACCTCGGGAACGATCCGGTTCCGCGGCGACGACATCACCAGGCTGCCGCCGCGACAGGTAGTACGCGCTGGAGTATGCCGCTCGTTCCAGGTGTCGCAGCTGTTCCGCGACCTCTCGGTGCTCGAAAACATGCTGATCGCCTTGGGCATGCTGCGCGAGGGGCGGCTCTCGTGGCTCGCCCCGTTGCACACGGACGAGCGCGAGCGGCAGGCGGGCGAAGCGCTGGCGCGGTACCGCATCGAGGAGCACGCCGCAGCCCAGGTTGCGACGTTGCCCCAGGGCGTGCGGAAGCTCCTCGACATCGCGATGGCCACAGTCAGCACGCCCGCGCTGCTGCTGCTCGACGAGCCGACGAGCGGCGTCGCGGTCGAGGAAAAGTTCGGGCTGATGGACACCGTCATGGCCCCGGTGCTCGCGAGCGGGGCGGCATGCCTGTTCGTCGAACACGACATGGAGATTGTCGAGCGCTATGCCCGGCGGGTGATTGCGTTCTACGAGGGCCGCATCCTCGCCGACGGCCCGGCGCAGCAGGTGCTCGCCGACGCCGAAGTGCGCCAGTACGTGATCGGCTCGGAGATCCATCGCACGCGGGAGGCGTGATGCTCGAAGTGAGCAGTCTCGACGTCTATATCGAGCGCGCGCGGATCCTGCGAGAGGTATCGCTCGCGCTGCCAAAGGGCGCCATGGCCGGACTGATCGGGCGCAACGGCGCGGGCAAGACGACGCTGATGCGCTCGATCATGGGGTTGATACCGACCGCGCGGGGAACGGTGCGAATCGAGGGCGCGGACGTGACCGACGCACCGGCGCACGGCCGCGCCAGGTTGCGCGTAGGATACATGCCGGAGGACCGGCGCTTGATTCCCGAGCTCACGGTGGAGGAGAACATCCTCGTGCCGGCTTGGGCGAACGCGATTCCCGAGGCGGCTTCGCGGGTGGCGTGGGTGTACGAGCTGATTCCGGAAGTCGCCGCGTTCTCGGGGCGGCGGGCGCAGCAGCTCTCGGGTGGCCAGCAGAAGCTGGTCGCGCTTGCCCGCGCGCTGATGGCAGGCAGGCGTCTGCTGCTGCTGGACGAGCCGTTCGAGGGTATCGCGCCGGCGCTGGCGCACCGCCTCGTCGAAGTGCTGCACGCGATCAAGGCCGAAGGTGTGTCGATCCTGCTCTCGGAGTCCGACTACACGCACTCAGCTGGCCTGGTGGACAAGGTGTACGTGATCGAGCGCGGCGCGGTCACCGAGAAGCCGCATTGAATGGAGCGTAGCCGATGAAGATGAGGGCAGCAGTGTTGGGGCGTGTCGGCGTTGAGCCGCCCTACGTCCGGACGCGGCCGCTGGCGATCGAGGACCTGGATCTGGATCCGCCCGGTCCGGGCGAGGTGCTGGTACGGATCCGGGCCGCGGGCCTGTGCCATTCGGATCTTTCGGTGATCAATGGCGACCGGCCGCGGCCGATGCCGATGGCGCTCGGCCACGAGGCGGCGGGCGTGATCGAAGAGCTGGGGCCAGGCGTGGCCGACCTGAAGAAGGGCGATCATGTGGTGCTCGTATTCGTCCCGAGCTGCGGCCATTGCCTGCCGTGCTCCGAGGGACGGCCCGCGCTGTGCGAGCCGGCTGCAGCGGCCAACACCGCGGGAACGCTCCTCTCGGGTGCGAAGCGCCTCTCGCGCGCGGGCAACCCGATCCACCACCACCTCGGCTGTTCCGCATTCGCGGAATTCGCGGTGGTTGCGCGCCGCTCGCTGGTGAAAATCGATCCCGAGTTGCCGTTTGAGGAAGCCGCGCTCTTCGGCTGCGCGGTGCTGACCGGGGTGGGCTCGGTGGCGAACACCGCCAGAGTCCCCGCCGGCGCGACGGTGGCCGTCGTGGGTCTCGGCGGCGTCGGTCTCGCGGCGCTCCTCGGCGCGGTCGCCGTGGGCGCCTCGCGCATCGTCGCGGTGGACCTCGCGGAGGACAAGCTCGCCCTCGCGCGCTCGCTCGGCGCAACCGATACAGTGAATGCCGTCTCGACAGACGCCGCGGAGCAGGCGCGCGCGGCGACGTCCGGCGGCGTGGACTTCGCGTTCGAATTCGCCGGATCCGTCAAGGCGCTGGAGCTCGCCTACAAGATCACCCGCCGTGGCGGCACCACGGTCACCGCGGGCCTGCCGCCGCCGAACCAGTCGCTGCCGCTGCCGATCGTCAACCTCGTCGCCGAGGAGCGCACGGTGAAGGGCAGCTATATCGGCACCTGCGTGCCGGTGCGCGACCTGCCGCGCTACATCGCACTGCACCGGCAGGGAAGGCTGCCGGTGAGAAAACTGCTCAGCGGCGTGCTGCCGCTGGAGGCGATCAACGAGGGCTTTGACCGCCTGCGCGAGGGCAAGGCGGTCAGGCAGGTCGTCGTGTTCTGAGACGTCGCGGAGGCCATTCAATACCGCCGCTTCGATCGGGTCCGGGAGTCATGACCCCTTCGCGCGAGGCGGATAATGTCGGCTGCTCGGCCAAGCGGGCGATTCACATCCACTCGGAGGCGCCATGCCATTCTTCAAGCTCAAGGAAATGCCGGAGCCCGTCGTCGCGCCGGGCCACTCCACGGCGTACGGTCCGACGATTACCGGCAGGGAGCTGGAGATCGGCTACTACACCGAGCCCAAGGGCACCGGCGCCAGGCCGCACCACCACCCGAGCGAGCAGATCATCATGGTTCTCGCCGGGCGGCTCCGGATGAGGATCGGCGCGGAGACCCGCGATATCGGGCCGGGTGAGGTTGCCCTGATCCCGGGCGATCAGGAGCACGAGCAGCAGGCGCTCGAGGAAGGCACCCGCTTCGTGAGCTTCAAGACAGCCGCAGGCGCGCAGCCCGCCGACGACTAGCCGCGGCGCACTTTCCTAGCTGACCTTCGCGCCCGAGGCGCGCACGATCTTCCCCCAGGTTTGGATCTGCTCGCGCAGAAACGTCTCGCACTGCGCGGGCGTCGAGCCCACCGCTTCCATGTCCATCTGCGCGATGCGCTCCCGCACCTCGGGCGCCTGCATCGCCTTGAGGACGCCCGCGCTGAGTTGGCTGACCACGGCTGACGGCGTTCCGGCGCGCGTGAGCAAGACCCAGAAGCTGGTGCCCGACTGGTAAGCAGGGAGGCTTTCGCCGATCGTCGGCACATCGGGGAGCGATGGCGTGCGCTTCGGTCCCATGACGGCGATCGGCCGCGCCCGACCCGAGCGCACATAGGGCAATACCTCCAGCACCACGTTGGCCACCAGAGGCACGTGGCCGGCCACCAGGTCCTGCATGGCCGGCCCGCCGCCCTTGTAGGCGACGTGCTGGAGGCTGATTCCCGCCGCGCTGTTCAGCGCCTCGCCCAGGATGTGATTGGTCGTGCCGATGGGTCCCGTGGCGTACACGATCTTTCCCGGCTGCGCCTTGGCAAGCTTGATGAGCTCCGCCACGCTCTTCGCAGGAAACGAGGGGTGCGCGACCAGCATGCTGGAGAAGCTGGTGATCTGCGTGATGCACGCGAGGTCCTTCAACGTATCGTATGGGAGCTTCGTTTGAAGTGTCGGATTGATCGCATGGGCCGTGAGCGCGTGAACCAGCGTATAGCCGTCGGCGGGCGCCTTGGCAGCGAGATCGGTGCCGATCACCGTGCCGCCGCCGGGGCGGTTGTCGACGATTACGTTGTGGCCCCAGCCTTCCCCCAGACGGCGCGCGAGAACCCGGGCGAACACGTCGGTTTCCTGACCGGCGGGCAGCGGCATGATGTAGCGCACGGGGCGGGTGGGGAAGTTTTGCGCGTCTGCGACCGACGCATTCAGCGTTCCCAGCAGAACGCCCGCGAAAACCGCATATCGGATTGGAGTCATGGGCCGCG
>JBOIEM010000121.1:0-6342 GCA_050741115.1 Burkholderiales bacterium | reverse complement strand
GCCTGCCACTTGTCGTTCGAGCCTTTTTCCTCGATCTGGTACCAATACCAGCAGCACGGGGTCCGGCTCAGCTTGCTCAGGATCGGCTCGCCGGGAAGGAGCGCGGTGCGCCCGAAGAGCTCGACGTAGCCCTGTGCGGCAGAGGTCACCCGGGAGGTGGGGAGATCGTGGATATAGCGGTAGCGCCGGTAGTTCGCGATCCAGGCAAAGAAGCTCACCGCCGACATGGCGAGCAGGGCATAGGGCCAGACTACCGCGCTTTCGGCCTGGATCGCGACTCCAAGGATGACAACGTGAATGACGCCGGAAAGCCATCCGGGCTGGTGCAGGTGCGACGAGCCGAAGGTTATCGCCACGCGCCCCCACCGTGGTCACCCCCGCGGAGGCGGGGGTCCAGAAGATCGGGTACTAACAGAATCAACGAAAAATTGCCCCCATCCTACCTTCCCCCGCACGCGGGGGAAGGGGATACCCGCCTGCGCGGGAATGACGAATAGCTCTCAGGAACCGAACAGCTTCTTGACGTCGACGTCGGCCTTTTCCTCGCCCTGGAACTCGAGCAGCTGAGCCGGCTTGAAGTTGAACATGCCGGCGATGATGGAGTCCGGGAACTGCTCGACGCGCACGTTGTTGACGTTCACCGACTCGTTGTAGAACTCGCGGCGGTCGGCGATGCCGTTCTCGAGGCTCGAGATGCGCGTCTGCAGCTGCTGGAACGTCTGGTTGGTCTTCAAATCGGGGTAGGCCTCCGCCAGCGCGAAGAGGCTTCCCAGTGTCGCGCGCAGCGCGCCTTCGGCCTGGCCGAGCTGCGGGATGTTCTGCGCCTCGCGCGCTGCGAACACTCTGGAGCGCGCTTCCATCACCTTGGTGAGCGTCTCCTGCTCGAACTTCATGTACTGCTTGCAGGTCTCGACGAGCTTGGGCAACTCATCGTGGCGCTGCTTCAGCAGCACGTCGATGTTGGCCCAGGCCTTGGTGACGTTGTGCTTCACCTGGACCAGGTTGTTGTAGAGCAGGATCGCGTACGCCACGATCGCCGCCAGCACGCCCAGCACGATGATGGTTCCCATACCCATTGCCCCTCCCCGGAGTGCGGTTGCCTGCGGCGATTCTATACCAGAGAGATGGCTACCAGCTGTAGTGGACGGTATATCGCAGCACCGCTTCCTCACCAGCGGCGATCTTGAGGGGGAAGTGAACGGTGCGCGCATCCTGCTTCTCGAAGTCGTGGGTCTTGGCGGTGATCTGCCAGTTCGTCCAGCGATAGAGGTTTTCCTTCACGATCACCGTGACCGGTTCCTTTTTCTGGTTGCGGAGCTTGACCTCGATCTCCTCGGTCATGTTCTTGCGCGAGGTGTCCACGGTGAAATGCGCCTGGCGGCGCTCGCCGACGACATCGAACGCCGAGCCGAGCCGGATCTTCACGTTCTCGTTCCTGGGCGTGTGGTCGATCGCGTCCTCGCCGATGAATTCGAGCGTGCCGTCGGCCGGGTCCGCCTTGTTCACGCGGATGCGGCCGGCGGGCAGCGGCACGCCCATGCGGTTCTGCTCGGCGTTGCGGAAACCGAGATAGACATCCACCTTGCGATTGGTCGCGATGCCGTAGTTGCGGTCGGTCGCGGGGTTGGGGCCGAAGCCGTAGGCTGGAAGCGCGCCGTAATAGACCAGCGTTTTCTCGCACGGCACACGGCGCGCGACCGGGAAGAGCTCGATCTGCTTGGTCGAGTTGTCGGGGAGCGTCGTCGGACGGCCGAGCGTGTAGAGGTGATATTCGAAGAACGCTTTCTCCTCGAAGCCGGCGGCGCGGTCTTCCATCGCCATGGCCCGTGCCGCCGTCACGCCCGGCGCCGTGCGCCCGGTGGGTGCGACCTTCTGCACGTCCCCCGCGACGAGCTTCAGCTTCGCATCGGTGTAGCCCGCGCCCGATTGATTGATGATGCTGACCCACGCGCCGACGTCGAGCCGGCACGCGTTGGCGTTGCGGCCTTCCGCGTAGGTCACGTTGTAATCAGCCCACCAGGTGATGCCCGATGCCTGGTACGAGACGCGCGTCTTGTGCGCTCCGGCGCGGCTTGCCGCGACGTCCCACACCAGGGTCGGGCGGGTGATGAGACCGCCGGGAAGTTCCGGCAGGCGCACGCCGGCGTTGTGCGGCAGCGTCTGGATCTTGCCGTCCCCGCGCCGTAACGTGATGCCCCCCGCAGTCGAGAGCAGCGTGCCCTCGAACGATTCGACGCCGCTGCCGCGGACCTGGTCCACGCTGATCGCCCGGTCGATGTACTTCTGCAGCAGCTTCTCGGTGCTCACCAGGTCGAACTGGAAGTTCTGCTCGATGACGCTGGTTCCCGACGCGTCGGTGAGCGACTCGAAGGTGACGGTGGTGGGATCGATCAGGGCCGCGACATCGGTGAAGCGAACGGTGTTGCGCCCGCGCGTGAGCTGGAGCTCGCGCTCGTGGCGCACCATGGCATAGCCGGGAAGCTGCCCGCGGCCGCCGTGGCGGTAGACCTCGGGTGCGATCGCGCCCGGACGGGCGTTGCTGTAGATAGTGAGCGCGTCGCCCGCCCGGGCTGTGGATTGCGCCGGTGCCAGGGCCGCCGCGACCGCGAGCGCTGTGAGGGATTTCACGTTGTTGCTCATTGCGTGTCTCCTTGAAAGATGGAACGCACGCAATAAACGCGTCATGGCGCCGGTTGGGGTTAAACGGTTTACCCTGGAATGACGGGAGGAGTCCTGTTCCTGCCCGCCGTCGCCTGGTGGCTCGACCGGCGGCGCAGCCGCGAGCGGCTTGGCCCCTCCGCGCGGCGCTGATGGCGCGGCCGCAGCCTTTACCTTAGAATTCGGCGACGCGATTGCGGGGCGCCCGTACGCGGTCCAAGGAGTGGAATCGATGGCATCGGTAGCCAAGGCGTACAACATCTTCGACCTGCGCAAAATGGCGCTCAAGCGGGTGCCTCAGGGCCTGTTCGAGTTCGTGGACCGCGGCACGGAGGACGAAGTGTCGCTGCGCAACAACCGCGCCGTGTTCGAGCGCATTCGCTTGAAGTCGCGCACGCTCGTGGACGTTTCGAAGCGCAGCCAGGAGGTGACGCTCTTCGGCAAGAAGCACAAGATGCCGATCGTGATCGCGCCCACCGGGACCGCCGGATTGATGTGGTACGAGGGCGAGATCGCCCTCGCGCGCGCGGCGGCGGAGGCGGGCATACCCTTCACGCTCGCCACGGGCTCGATGACCGCGATGGAGAAGGTCGCCGAGGCGGCGGGCGGCACGTTGTGGTTCCAGCTCTACATGTGGCCCGACCGCTCGCTGTCGCACAAGCTCGTCGAGCGCGCCCGGGCCGCGGGATACGAGGCGCTGGTGGTCACGGTCGACGGCGTGGTCCCGGGCAACCGCGAATACAATCTCCGCAACGGCTTCACCATCCCGTTCACGTTCACGCGCGGGAACATCACCGATGTGCTGCTGCACCCGCGCTGGCTGTTCGGCGTGCTCGTCCGCTACCTCCTCACCACGGGCATGCCGCGCTACCAGAACTATCCGACCGACATCAAGTACCGCATCACCGCGGGCCCGATGGGGCGCTCCAGCATGCGCAACGACTCGATCAACTGGGACGACCTGCGGGCGTTGCGCAAGCTGTGGCCGCACCGCCTGCTGGTAAAGGGGCTGCTCCATCCTCAGGACGCCGCGACGGCGGCGGACTGCGGCGCCGACGGCGTAATCGTGTCCAATCACGGCGGCCGCAACCTCGATACGGTCATTTCTCCGATCGAGGTATTGCCGGAGGTGGTGGACGCGGTGGGCAAGCGCGTCGCCGTGCTGGTGGACAGCGGGTTCCGGCGCGGCACCGACGTGGTCAAGGCGCTCGCCTTGGGAGCGCAGGCGGTCATGATCGGCCGCTCCACGCTCTACGGCGTTGCGGCGGGCGGGGAGGAGGGCGCGCGGCGGGCGATTGCCCTGTTCCGCGGCGAGATCGACCGCGTGATCGCGCTCCTGGGCTGCAACGGCATCGGCGACCTTTCGACGGAGCATCTGCACGCACCGGACTTGCCGCTGCGCGCGGCCGAGCCGGCGCGGCCGGGACTTAAGCTCTTCGATACCGCGCGGGCCGCGGAAAGGTAGCTCGTTGGCGGGGTACCTGTTCCTGCTGGCCGTGGCCGGCGGCGTCGCCTACGCCATCTGGAATTACCGCAGGAAAACCGCCGTGCGGATGGCTGCGAGCGAGGCGCGCTTCGAGAAGATGTTCAAGGGGCCGGCGCAGCCGCCCGCGAGTCCGCAGCCTCCGGATTTCGCCGCGACCGAACCATCCTCTCAAGTGAACGCGCCGCCCGCGGTGGAGCAGCGTTTTCTGGGACAGGCTGAGTCGCTGCTCTATTACCTCCTTAAGGCGGGGCTTCCGGACTTGGAGGTCTTCGCCGGCGTGTCGCTCGCGCGCGTGGTCGGCGCCGCGGGCGAGGGACGCGAGCGTGAGCAGCAGTTGCGCCGCCTTTCCCTGTATCCGCTCGATTTCCTCGTCTGCGACAAGAGCATGCGGGTCGTCGCCGTGGTCGAGGTCGAGTCCGCGGCCGGCGCCGGTGCGGTGGGAGACCAGCGCTTCAAGTCCGACACGCTGAAGCAGGCCGGCATCAGGCTCGTCCGCGTCAACCCCGCGGCGCTGCCGCGGCCGGAGCAGGTGCGTGCCCTCATCAACGGCGGGCTGCCAAGACAGGACACCTGATGAGTCGCGCTCCCGGCGTCGTTCTACTGTTTGCTGCGGTGGCCATTGCGCTGCCCGTTGCGGCCGCCAAGACACCCGAGCAGATCTTTCAGCAGGCGTCCCAGAGCGTGGTCGTGATCAATGCCTTCGACGTCGACGGCAATCCCCTCAATCAGGGCGGTGGTGTGGTGACGGCGCGCGAGGTGGTGACGACCAACTGCCACGTCATCGAAGGCGCCGCGAGCCTCGAGGTCTTCCACCGGCAGCAGACGTATGCCGCGAGCCCGTCGGGGGCAAACGAGGAGCGCGACCTGTGCCAGATCAGGGTGCCGCGGCTCGCCGCGCCGCGGGTCACGTTCAATACCGGCAGGGTGCGGGTCGGCCAGCGGGTGTACGCGATCGGCGCTCCCGAAGGGCTGGAGTTGACGCTGACGGAGGGCCTCGTTTCCAGCCTGCGCGAATTCGAAGGCTCGCAGTACATCCAGACTTCCGCCGGAATCTCCCAGGGATCGAGCGGAGGCGGCCTGTTCGACACGGAGGGCCGGCTGATCGGCATCACCGCGTTCTTCGTCGGCGAGGGGCCGAATCTCAATTTTGCGGCGCCCGCGGCGTGGATCGTCGAGCTGGAGCGCGGCGGGCGCGCCGCGGCCGGGGGTGGGGAGCAGGAGCCCGCGGAGGCGCGGTGGGCGCGCCGGGTCGGCGAGGCGCGTGCGAAGAAGGACTGGTCCTCCGTCGTGAGCCTGTCGCAGCAATGGGTGCGCGTCATGCCGCGAAGCGCGCGCGCCTGGCGGGAGCTCGGCGACGCGTATGCGGCGACCAACCGGCCGCGGCGCGCGATCCCCGCCTATCAGCAGGCGGTGCGCTACGACGGCGAGTCGTTCGACGCCTGGCACAACCTCGGCTGGACTTATCTCGCGTTGAACCAGTACGACCGGGCGATCGAGGCGATCGAGGAGGCTTTGCGCATCAAACCCGGCCACGCGCGAGCGATCTATAACCTGGGAGCCGCCTACTACGGCCAGGGACTGCGGGACAAGGTGCAACAGGTCCACGCCCAGCTTCGGAAACTCGACCCCGCCCTTGCCGGGCAGTTCGCGAAGCGATACGTGAAGCCGTGAGCCCGGGTTCGAACCTCCCCGCTTGCCAATTCCGCGGATTGCGGGTATCGTTCGGCCCGCAGTCGTTTCAAGCGGCGTATTGCTGACCCGTAGTCCTCCGCCCGTCCGGGCGGGGTCTCAGTTCTCAACCACTCGTCTTGAATCGCTTGCAGGGCGCGGGCGCAAGCCCGTGATCGTTCATTTTTTTGTACAGGAGTTTGCATGGCAACAGGTATTGTAAAGTGGTTCAACGATGCGAAGGGTTTCGGGTTCATCACGCCGGATGACGGCGGCGAGGAAGTGTTCGCGCACTTCTCCGAGATCCAGGGCAACGGGCACAAGTCGCTCAAGGAGAAGCAGCGCGTCAGCTTTGAAGTGACGAAGGGCCCCAAGGGCCTCAAGGCCACTGCGATCAAGCCGATGCAGTAAGGCAGTAGATCGGCCATAGGAAAGGGGCTCGCAAGGGCCCCTTTTCATTTGGGCAGGTCTCAAGGAAAAGGCCGCCCGCAGGCGGCCTTTGAACTTGGTGGAGGCGGGCGGAATCGAAC
>JBOIEM010000120.1:0-7896 GCA_050741115.1 Burkholderiales bacterium | reverse complement strand
TCACCGACAGCGTCAGGTCTTGCAATCACACCTGTCATTTTGCAAGACCTGACCCCCGAAAAAAACGGCACCACCGCCTGGTGGCGCCGTTTACTGCCTGAAAGACTTTCTTACGCCGTCGGCTTCCGGATGTAGCCGTAGTACAGGTTGCTGCGGTCGCCGCCGTGCTTGTCGTAGATCTCCTTCACCTGCGCGACGCGGTCTGTCAGGACCGCGGCCTGCTGCTTCGGTGAGAACTTGTAGATTCGCGCGTTGTTGCCGCCGAGGATCGCAGTCTTCACCGGTCCGTCCGCCGGGCCGAGCGGCTTGTAGCCGTATTTCCTCTGCATGTCCTCGGGGATCTCGAGCCGGCGCAGCGCCTCGATCTGCCATTGCGGCCCGCCGGTCCACACCGCATCGGTGCCCCAGCACACGTGATCGGCGCCAAGACCCTTCACCAGCATGCCCATCATCGCCGCGCCCAGCTGCGGGGTGGCCATGATGGATAGGGAGAAGATCTGGCCGAGGTCGCCGTAGACGTTCTTCACGCCGTATTTTTCGGGGATCTCGGCGAGATCGGTCACCCAGTCAACGCGCCCGGTCCTCTGGAACTGCTCCAACCCCTGCTCGGGGACATTGGGCGCCACGTAACGGAAGGCCGAATGGTAGATGACGAAATTGAGCTGCGGCCAGTCCTTGGCGGCCTTGCCGACGTCGCTCACGTTGGAGTATCCGAGCAGATGCGGGAACTTGGCCTCGATCACCGGTGGGAACAGGCCCTTGTGAATGCAGACGTTTACCAGGCCCGGACTGTCCTTGCTCCACTTCACCAGCTTCTCGTAGAACGGGTACATCAGCTTCTCGTCGTCGAGGCGGAACGGCCACTTGGAGAGGTGCTTGTTGGTATTGTCGCCGATCGTGTAGGCCTTCCACGAATCGGGCTTGAGCTTCTCCTGTTCTTCCTCCACCTTGTCGAGCCAGCCGTCGTGACCCGGAGTGAAGATCGCGTGCGAGAACATGCGTTTGGTGCCCGCTTCCTTGTTGATCCTGGCGCGCGCGTCGTACTTCATCTGGTTGGTGAGGAACGAGTCGCTCGGTACGACCGAGTACGAGCCGCTGATGCAGGCGACCTTGGTGTCGCTGTCGAGGAAGACTTCCTTGAAGTAGTTCGGGAACTTGAGTTCCTCTAGGGTTTGCGGCTTGTCCACCAGCAGCGGATTCCAGCCCGCCTTGCCCACCGCTTCGCGCAAGCGCACGAACACCATGATCTTCGTGTCGTCGCGTAGGAAGTGGGTGTGCATGTCCATGATGAACTGACCCTTGAGCTTCTTGGCGCGTTCATCAGCCATGTCGGGAGTCGCGGCTTCGGCGCGGTTCACTTCGAACAGCGGCCCGTAGGTATCGTTCATCGCCACGAACGCCGCGGCCATCCCGGCCGCGCTCTTGAAGAACTTGCGCCGGCTCGTGCCCTGCTTGCGGGCAAGCTCGGACCCATATTCCTTGATGCGCGCCTCGAATTCGCGCTGCTTCGCCGTTTGCGGTGCGGGCATGAATTCATCGCTCGAAACGGACTGCGTGGGGATCGGGGAGCGGAAGGCGTGCTCCTCCGCCGGTAAACACTGCTTCAGTTCCTCTGGGGTAAGCATGATGTCCTCCGTTGATGATGCGCTGAGCCCGCCCGACCCCGCGCGCGAGGCGCGCCGTTCTTGAGAATATTTGTGGGGAAAGCGCGCAAGCATTCTCTACCGTCGGTCACAGCCTGTAAAGACGCTGCCGGTAGCCGCGCGCGGAATCGAGCGTGTGCGGAGGACTTTCCTTACCTTCTTGATTTGTCTGGCGTTTGGTTACGGGAGCCGCGGGGATGGTGCGAGCAATGCGAGCAACGACTGAATCCGTCTCCAGTCACATCACTCATCACCCATCAAGCATTCTCTCCCATGTGTGCCCTCGTCATCGGCGGCTTGCTCGGCGGACTTCTTGCCGCGAACCTCCTGCACGAGCCGCGACCCGCGAGCCACCGGGACGCGCCTCCTGTTTGCGTTCCGCGCCGAGTCGGCTAGACTAGCCCCACAAAACACCACCGGCCGGCCGTGCGCCGGTCAACCACAAAAGAGGAGAACTACCATGACCACCCCGCTTGCCAGAGTCGCGCTTGCAATCTCTCTCGTTGCATTTCCGGTGGCCGGCGCAATCGCGCAGGCCTACCCCTCCAAGCCGATCCGCGTGGTCGTGCCGTTCTCGCCCGGCGGGACCTCCGACATCATCGGGCGCACGCTCGGGCAAAAGCTCAGCGAGGCGTGGGGGCAGCCGGTAATCATGGACAACCGCGCGGGCGTCGCCGGCAGCCTCGGCGCGGCGATTGCGGCGAAATCGCCTCCCGACGGCTACACGCTGCTGGTCGGCAACGTCGGGCCGATTGCCATCAACAACCAGATCTACAAGGCGGTCGGCTACGACTCGCTCAAGGACTTCACGCCGATCACGCTGGCGGTGACGGCGCCGCAGATCGTCGTGGTCCACCCCTCCGTCCCGGTGAAGACATTCAAGGAGTTCAACGCGCTGGTGAAAAAGCACGCGGGCAAGATCAACTACGGCTCCAGCGGGCCGGGAAGCGTTTCGATGCTCTCGGCCGAGCTCTACAAGCGCATGACCAAGACGGACATGCTGCACGTGCCGTTCAAGGCCTCGGCGCTGATCACGATCGCGTTGCTGGCGGGCGAGATAGACATCGTGTTCTCCGACATGGCGGTGGTGCTGCCGCATGTCCAGGCCGGCAGGCTGCGGGCGCTTGCGGTCACTGGGCCCAAGCCGACCCCGCTGGTTCCCGGCCTGCCTACCGTTGCCGAATCGGGGGTACCGGGCTTCGTGATGACCAGCTGGTGGGGCATGTTCGGGCCGGCCGGGCTGCCCCAGCCGGTCGTCGTGCGGCTCAACACGGAGTTGACGCGCATCCTGAAGACGCCCGATGTGCAGAAGACCTTCGCCACCCTCGGCGTGGACGCCGCGAACAGCACGCCCGAGGAGCTGGCGGCCCTCGTCAAGTCCGAAGTCCCCCGGTACGCCAAGCTGATCGAGCAGATCGGCATACCGAAGCAGTGACGAGGTGACGCAGTGACGCGGTGACGAATACACGTAACGCAAGGCCAGAAAATCGAACGGCGCTGCGGAATCCGCAGCGCCGTTTCTGTTTCCTCGATTCGCGATCCACGAATCACGCCTCATTGAAGCCGCAGTCCCGCCTCCTTGATCAGTCTTGCGAAGCGCGCGTGCTCCGACCTCACCAGCTTGGTGAACGCCTCGGGCGAGGAGTCGTCCACCGGCTCCGCACCCTGCATCAGGAACCGCTGCTTGGTCTGCGGATCGCGCAAGAGTGCGCTGATGTCGGACGCGAGTTTGTTGACCAGGCTTTTCGGGGTGCCCGCCGGCGCGAAAACGCCGAACCAGGCGGTATGTTCGGCGGCGGGCAGGCCCGCTTCGGCGACCGTCGGCACCTCGGGCAAGGCGGGGATGCGCTTCGCCGTGCTGACCGCGAGCGCGCGCACGCGCCCGTCCTTCACCATCGGCACCGACGAGGGCCCGGTGAACACAAACAGGTGCACGCGTCCGGAGAAAATCTCGGTCCAGCCGTCGGCGAGCAGCTTGAACGGCACGTGCACCGTCTTGAGGCCCGCGGCGCTGTTGAGAATCTCCGCGCTCAGGTGGGAGATGGATCCCACGCCCACCGACGCGTAGTTGAGTTCCCCGGGCCGCGCCCGGGCATAGACGATGAATTCCTGCAGCGTCTTCGCGGGCAGGACGAGCGTCACGCCAATCACGTTGGGGATGCCTGCGACCTGCACCACCGGCACCCCGTCCTGCAACGACCGGTACGGCTCTTTCTTCTGGAGCATGGGCGAGGTGAGATACGGCGGTGCGAACAACCCGATGGTGTGGCCGTCGGGCGTCGCCTGGAGCACGATCGGCGTGCCGACGAGTCCGCCCGCGCCGGGCCGGTTGTCCACCACCACCTGCATCTTGTAGAGGTCGGTCAGCGCGGCCCCGATCGTGCGCCCGAGGAAGTCGCTCGCCGTTCCGGGCGGGAACGGTACCACCAGCCGGATCGGCCTGCTGGGGTACTGTTGCGCCGCGACGTTCGCCGCCGCCAGCAGAGCCGTAATGCCTGCCGCAATCAACGCACGCCAGTTCTTCATGTCCGCTCCTCCTCAGTGAAACCCGTGAATCATGACACTAAGTTTATAGCCTATTGCGTCCGCATTGCGCGCGCAATTGCGGCGGCGCCTGCCGGCGGCTACAGTAACCGGAAGGACGATCCAATCACTTTTCCGCCACGCCATGCAGAGGGTCATCCGTGCCTTCCTGTTGAGCTTCGCGCTCGCCGCCGGCGCCGCGCACGCGCAGGAGCGCTTCTCTCCCTACGTGCCGAGCGACCAGGACAACGTCGAGCGCATGCTCAAGCTCGCGCAACTGAAGGACGACGACGTCGTGGTGGATCTCGGATCGGGCGACGGGCGCATCGTGCTCACCGCGGCGCGCATGAACAAGAAGCTCCGCGGCTGGGGCGTGGACATCGACGAGAAGCTGGTCCATGAGTCGAACGCCGCCGCGCGCGCGGAGGGGGTCGCCGACCGCGTGCAGTTCTTCCATCGCAACGCGTTCGACGCCGATCTGCGCGAGGCCACCGTCATCACCATGTGGCTGTGGCCGGAAATGCAGCTCCTGCTGCGGCCGGTAATCCTGGCGCAGGCGCGGCCCGGCACGCGCGTCGTCACCAACCTGTGGGACCTCGGCAGCTGGAAGCCCGACGAGGAGGACCTCGAGCCGCAGCGGGTCGTGCTGTGGGTCGTGCCCGCGCGGGTCGCCGGCAACTGGAGCTGGGAGCTGACGATCGACGAGCGCCGGGTGGTCTATTCCGCGATCAAGGAGCAGCGCTTCCAGGCGGTCGAGGGCATGGTGCGGGCGGGCAACCGCCGCGAGCTGCTGCACGATGTGACGCTGCGCGGCGAGGACATCTCGTACACGCTGATGATGACGATCGAGAACGTGGGTTTCGTGCGGCACCTCTTCCGCGGCAAGGTGCGGGGAGACGCGATCGTCGGGACCGCGACCGTGTCGCTGCCACCGCACGAGAAGACGCTCGAGCTGCCATGGCGCGCGACGCTGGCGGCGGAATCGGCCTACTTCGCGCCCACAGGCACTAACGTGAAGTGACGCGCTTGAACAGTCTCTTGGGAATGACGGCGTAGACCATCAGCACGTCGTTCACCGCCTCGCCGATCCGGAAGTCGACCGCGAGGCTGCACAGGGCGTAGGCATCGGCCGTGGTCAGTCCCGCGCGGTGCTTCAGGAAATCCACCGCTTCGCGGATCGCGTTCCGGAGCGCCTCATCGATCGTGGTGCCCATGCCCATCGGGTAGAAATGCGCCGCGTCTTCGGCGCGCGGCCACTTCATGTCCCTGCCGGCCCCTTCGTGCACGATCAACTGCAGGGTCGGCGTCAGCGAAATCTCGATCGCGGTGCCGTCCACCTCGCCGTCGCCCTGGCAGGCGTGGCCGTCGCCGGTGTAGAGGAGCGCACCGTCGTTGAACACCGGCAGATAGAGCGTCGAGCCCGCGACGAGGTGCCGGAAGTCGAGGTTGCCGCCGAAGGCGCCGGGGGGCTTGGTGCTGACGTGCTTCAGTTGCGGCGGCGGCGCCACCGCGATGATGCCCATGAACGGCGCGAGCGGAACTTCCACGTCCTTCGAGAACAGCGCCACCCCGCGCCCGAGGTCGAGCCGGATCACCTTCTGCGCGGCCTGCGCGAGGAGATCGGGCACCGCGCCCCGGCCGGGGCCGGTCGCGTTCACGCCGTAGGGCACGCGGATCGCGACATCGAGCACTCGCACTTCGAGCATATCGCCCGGCCGGGCGCCCTCGACGTGGACCGGCCCGGTGAGGAGATGCGGCCCGGCGCCCTCGCCGCGCTTCACGTTGCGGTAGATCTCCACGGCTTCCGGCAGCACCTCCCCGGGCGCGATGCCGGCGGCGCCGAAAAATGCGATGGGATCCTGGTCGGTGTTCAGTCCCTGATGCGTCACCGTCTCAATGCGCAGGCGTTGCCCGGATTTCACGCGCGCAACCGGCGCCCGGTCGGAGGCGATCCAGCCCCAGCTCACCGCCGCGGGGGTCGCCCGGAGGATGACTTCACGCTCGCCCATGGCGGATGCCATTCTAATCCTTGATCCGGCCGTTCCTTGACGCTGCCCGCGACGGAGCACAGAATTTCGCGGTCGAGGAGGATCATTCATGCGCACCAGCCCACAGAGCGATGCAACGCGCGCGCGGCCCGCCGCGGCCAACACGCTCGCCGCCTTTCGCGCCGTGCCGACCGGCGCTCCCGTCGGCGCCGAGATTCAGGGGGTGAACTTCGCGCTGCCCGTGCCGGAAGACGTGAAAGCGGCACTGCGCAAGGCGTGGGCCGATCACATGGTGCTGCTGGTGCGCGGCCAGACGCTCGATGACGACCCGCTGCTCGCCACTTCCGCCATCTTCGGGCCGCCGCACGATTCGGCCGCGCGCAAATATCACCTCGCCGCCGGGCACGGCGTGGACGATGCCTACATGGTGTCGAAGCACCCCAGCATCACGATCATCTCCAACCTCGACGCGAACGGCAGGCCCGTGCTCGACAACGGCGGGCTCGGCAGCTACGAGGTGGTCTGGCACACCGACAATTCCTACGTGGCGGTCCCGCCCGCGGGCAGCATGCTCTATGCGCTGGAGGTGCCGGTGAACGGCGGCGGCGACACCTCGTTCAACAACCAGTACCTCGCCTACGAAGAGCTGCCCGGCGATCTCAAGCGCGCAATCGAAGGCAAATACCAGGTGCATGACTCGAGCCGCAACAGCGCGGGCGTGCTCCGTCCCGGCGTGAAGCTCCCCACGAAGCCCGAGGAAGTCGAGGGCCCGACGCACCCGCTGGTGCGCGTGCACCCGGTGACCGGCAGGCGTGCGCTCTACCTCGGGCGCCGGCGCGTGTGGCCGTCGAACTACATCGTGGGCATTCCGAACGAGGAAAGCGAGCGCCTGCTCGATCGCCTGTGGGCGCACGCGACGCAGCCGCGGTACGCGTGGACCCACAAGTGGCGCGTCGGCGACCTCCTTCTGTGGGACAACCGCTGTTGCATGCACTACCGCACGGAAGTCGACACGACCCAGCGGCGCGTCATGCACCGCACGACCATCAAGGGCGAGGTGCCGGTCGCGCCCACTCCCTCCACCCGTTGAGCAGCGGGAAATAGAGCCCGAGCCGGATCGGCCGGCTGTCGATCTCGCGCATGAGCGCGGCGTAGTGCTCGAGCTGCCCGCGGTAGCGCTCCTGCTCGCGGTCGAGGAACGCCTCCACGTCCGCGCCTTCGTGCATGCCAGTCTTGTAGTCCACGATCCAGCGCGTGCCGTGCTCGTCGACGAACGTGCGGTCGATCGCCACGCTCACGAGCTCACCCTCGACGATCCCCGTGAGCCGCAGCTCCGAGCGGGCGTCCTCGCGCGCGGCGAGGAGCCAGCGCCCGCGCTCCGCTCCGAGGCAAGCTACGAGCGCGCCGTGAACGCGCGCGACGGCCCCCTTCAGTTCGGCGTCGGGCACCCCGAGGCGGCGCAGGTCGCGCGCAAAGATTTCGCGCATTGCGCCTGCGCGCTGCGCGCCCCACCTGTCGGGTCCTTCCTCCGCGACGAGCTGCAGGAAACGGTGCACCACGGTGCCCACGTGTTTCGCGGTCTCGGACGCCCACGAGAATTCGACCACGTCGTGCGGGCTCCCGGCGCGCGGCAGGAGCTTCTCCGTCCGCCACGCCAGACCGCCCGCCGGCGGCGGAGGCTCCCAGCCGGAGACAACGCGGCGGATCGCCGCGGGCGGCGCCGGCTCGGATCCGGCGGGGTT
>JBOIEM010000119.1:0-4873 GCA_050741115.1 Burkholderiales bacterium | reverse complement strand
CGCCACCTTGTCCTCGGTGAACTGGTCCACGAAGCAGTCGCCGTCGAGGAGCCAGGTGGCGACACAATAGGGCAGGTTCAACTGGGCGGAGGTCAGCCCCTGGGGAACGTAGTTCCAGCCGACGTGGCTCACCGTCACCTGCGAACCGCGCACGACGATCTTCCGCACGTCCTTTGCGCCAAAGCGGCGCTCGCGCTGCATGTCGCGGATCGCGTCGAGGGTGGTGTGGTTGGTGCCGACGCAGGCGTAGAACTTGAGCGCGACGCCCATCGTCTGCCAGGTCTCGCCCAGGCCTGCAGTGAGCTCATTCAGGTTGAAATGGTCCTTCGACTGCGAGAGCGTGGTGCAGAACCCGCCGTATTCGCTTTCCAGCACGTTGACGATGCCGGTGAAGCCGGCTTCCGCGAGGAGCGCTCCATAGAGCCCGCTCTGGGAGGAGCGCCCGGCGTGCATGCGCTTCACCATCGCGCCAAACTGCGCCGCCATGAGTCCCGCCGCCTGCGTCCCGGCGATGCCCAGCGCGTGCACGGTTTCCCCGGCGTCGAGCTTGAGGCCGCGCGCCGCGCCCGCGGCGGCGGAGAAAACGCCCAGCGTTGCGCCCGAATGCCATCCCGAGGCGATATGCTCGGGCCCCATGCACAAGCCCACCCGCGGCCCGATCTCGTAACCGGCGACCGCCGCCGTCAGGAACTCCTTGCCGCTCATGCCGCCCTTCAGCTCGGCGATCGGGATCAGGGCCGGGAGCACCACTGCGCCCACGTGGAGCACCCCCGCTCGATGCACGTCATCAAGCTCGAAGCCCTGGACCGCGGTGCCGTTCGCGAGCGCGGCGTGCGGCGCGGACAGCTTTTTCTTCGTTCCCCATACGCCGCACTCGCGCGTGGAATCCACCTTCGACAGCGAATCCTGGAGGATGCGGCACCATTCGAGGTCGGCGCCGTAGAGCGCGCAGCCGAGCGAGTCGAGCATCAGGAGCTTGATGCGGTCCCGGACCTCCTTGGGGATCGCCTCGTACCCGAGGCCGGACACGAACTCCGCGATGCCGCGGGTGTAGGGGTTGTCGCTCGTCGCTTCGTGACTCATTTTCCTGCCGCCTTTGCGGCTGACGCGCCGGCCATGCGGCCGAACACCGCCCCGGACACGAGCCCGGTGCCGCTCGGGTAGTTGAAGTAGAACAGCCCGCCCACCATCTCGCCCGCCGTGTAGAGTCCCGGGATCGGGTGAAAGTGGACGTCGAGGACCTGGCCGGTTTCCTGGTCGATGCGCAGTCCCCCGAACGTGAACGTGATGCCGCAGGTCGTGGCGTAGGCGTCGAACGGAGGCGTGTCGAGCGGCTGCGCCCAGTTCGACTTCGGCGGCTCGATCCCCAGCGTGCACTTGCCGTCCTTGACCGTGTGGTCGAAGGGCACATCGGTGTGGACCGCCGCATTGAACTCGCGCGCCGTCTTCAGGAACTCGCCCGCGTTGACGCCCTCCAGCTGCGGCGCCAGCGCTTCCAGCGTGTCCGCCGTCACCTTGGTCACGAACTTGATGCGGTACTCGGAGCGCAGCAGGTGCTTCACCTTGGAATCGAACACCTGCCACGCGAACTGGCCGGGCTGCTTCAGCACCTCGCCCCCGTACTGGGCGTAGGTGAAGGAGTGGAAGTCCGCCCCCTCGTCCACGAAGCGCCGCCCCGCGGCGTTGATCAGCAGCCCGAAGATGTAGCTGTGCTTCTGGAACTGGTCGCCGACGCTGACGTCGCCGAACTCCGGCGCGTAGCGGTCCCAGCCGGTCGCGTGGCAGCCCGACCAGTTGCCGTACGGCGCCGCGCCGATGTCGAGCGCCATCCGCAGGCCGTCGCCGACGTTGAAGCGGGTGCCGCGCACCTTGGCGAGCTCCCAGCCCGGCCCGAGGTAGCGTGTGCGCCACTCGGGATTGGCCTCGAAGCCGCCGCACGCGAGCACCACGGATTTCGCGCGGCACTCGGTCGGTTTTCCCCCGTACCGGGCGCGCACGCCCGAGACGCGCTCGCCGTCGTAGAGGAGCGAGGAGACCCGTGTCTCGTAGAAGACCTCGATCCCGGCTTTCTTCGCTGCGGCATCGAGGCTTTGCACCAGCCCGGCGCCGCCACCGGAGGCCTCGATCGGCATGCGCCCGAAGAACACGCGCTTGCCGCCGACCAGCCCCGACTGGCGTCCGAAGTTGAGATTGAAGCGCACCCCCTTCGAGCGCAGCCACGCGAGCGTGTCGAGGCTGCGGTTGACGAGCAGCTCCGAGAGGTCGGGATCGGTGCGGTAACTCGTCAGCCGGTAGAGATCCTCCAGATATTCCCCGCGCGTGTTGGTGCCGAAGTCGCTCCCGGCGATTTCCTCATGGGTGATGTCGGTCAGCCGCTTCAGATCGTCCACAGTCTGATACGCGAAGCGCATCACCCCGCCGGCGAAACGGCTGTTGCCGCCGGATTCGTCCTCGGCGGCGGCCTCCAGCATGGCAACAGCAGCGCCGGCTTCACGAGCCGACAGCGCGGCGCACAGCGCGGCGTTGCCTTTGCCGACGACGATCACGTCGTATTGCTTCATTTTGCCGGTCGCATGTTAACCTAAATCCCGCCGGTTTACGGGGAGCGGGTCGCAATGGAGGAGATCTTCATCTCCAACGAGGAGCAGCGCGCCATACTGGCGACCGTTTCGCGCTTCGTCGAGGAGGTGGTGGCGACGCGGGCGCCGCTTCTCGATGCGGATCCGGATCCCGAGAAGAGCTTCTCCTGGGAGATCGTGGAAAAGGCGGACGCGGTCGGCATCCGCACCCTGACGCTCTCCGAACGATGGGGCGGGCGCGGCGCCGACTCGCTCACCACCGCCATGGTGATCGAGGAACTGGCCAAAGGCGACCTCGGCGTGTCGGTGATCATGGCGCAGACGTTGAAGATCGCCCAGATCATGCAGAAGGCGCTGGACGGAGAGCAGCAGGCGCGCGTGCTGCCCGGATTCGCGAAGGACCCGCGCGGCGTGCTCGCGATCGGCATCACGGAGCCCGATAACGCGTCCAATTATTTTCTTCCCCACCCGACGCCGTTCCGCACCGGCGCCCGCAAGGCCGCGGGCGGCTGGGTCGTGAACGGCATGAAGCATTTCATCTCGAACGGAAACCGCGCGAGCCACTACCTCGTGTTCGCGCAGACCGAGCCGGGAAGACCGATGGCCGAGGCATCCACCTGCTTCCTGGTGGAGCGGGGCCGGCCGGGCTTCAACATCGGGCGCGTGCACGACAAGATGGGCGAGCGCCTGGCCAACAACGCCGAGTTGATCTTCCAGGATTGCTTCATCCCCGATGAAAACGTGGTGGGCAAGGTCGGCGCCGGCTTCAACGTGCTCGCGGAATTCTTCCCGCAGTCGAACGCCTATGCCGGCGCATCGGTCCTCGGCGTCGCCGGCGCGTTGCACCGGAAAGCGATCGAGTGGGCGAAGGCGCGCATTCAGGGCGGAAGACCGCTGATCGAGCACGACGGCATCCGCGCGCAGCTTGCGGAGATGCGCATGCTGATCGACGCTTCGCGCTCCTACATCCACCGCGCGTGCTGGCTCGCCGACCACCAGGAACACGGCTGGGACCGGACGCTCGGCGCGCTGCCCAAGGCGATGGCCGCGCAGGCGGCATGGCAGATCGCGACCTGGACGATGGAGATCCACGGCGGCCACGGCTACATGAAGGAGATCGGCGTGGAGAAGCTGGTGCGCGACGCGGCCGCCTTCCTGCACTCGGACGGCGTCAACCGCACGCTCTTTCTCAAGGCCGCGAACTTCATGTTCAAGGACTCACATACCTAAGGACTCCCGTCGCTCCCGCGAAGGCGGGAGTCCAGGCCCATGAAAGCAATGGTCCTCAAGGGGCCGAATTCCCCGTTCGTGCTGACACAGGTTCCCGATCCCGTCCCCGGTCCGGGCGAGGCGGTCGCGCGCGTGCTCGCCTGCGGATCCGGCCTCACGATCCAGCACATCAAGGCGGGACGCATCGCCGCCGAGTTTCCCCGCGTCATCGGCCACGAGATCACCGGCGAGCTCGTGGCGGTCGGCGCCGGCGTGAGAGCGCTTGCCGTCGGCGATGCCGTGACGGCTTACTACTACCTCAATTGCGGCCACTGCCGCTGGTGCCTGTCGAGCCTCGAGCCGCTGTGCGCGAACTCGGGCGGCAACGTCGGGCGCAACTGTGACGGGGGCTACGCCGAGTACATCAAGCTTCCCGCGCATATCTTCATCAAGCTGCCGGAGGGCATCGACTACAAGGCGCACCCCGCCGAAATCGGCGTCATCACGGATGCGCTCGCGACACCCTACAAGGTGCTGAAGCGCGCACAGATCCGGGCGGGCGAGACCGTCGCCGTGTTCGGCGCGGGGGGCGGGGTGGGGATCCACCAGGTCATGATGGCGAAATGGGCGCGGGCCCGGGTCATCGCCGTCGATGTCGCCAGGAGCAAGTTCGAAGCCTGCCGCAAAGCCGGCGCAGACGAGGTGGTGGATGCGTCCGCCGGCCGCGTGGCGGAAGCCCTGCTCGAGCTTACGAAGGGGGAGGGCGTGGACGTCGCCATCGATTACGTGTCCAGCACCGCGACCCTCGAGGCCGGAGCGCAAGCACTCGGCCGCCACGGCCGCCTGGTGATACTCGGCGGTGCGGCGCAACGCTTTCAGGTTCCCTCCCGCGAGCTGCTGCTCAAGGAGCAGGATCTGCTCGGCAGCCGCTACGTCACCCGCAGCGAGATCCTGGAAACGCTCGACCTCGTGGCGCGCGGAGAGGTCTGGCCGGTCGTCACGGAGATCCGCCCGTTGGAGGAAGCGGAAGTGCTGCATGAGCGGCTGGAGCGGGGACAGGTCACCGGGCGCGCCGCGCTGCTGAT
>JBOIEM010000118.1:0-12056 GCA_050741115.1 Burkholderiales bacterium | reverse complement strand
TGCAGGCGCGCAACGCCGGGCTCGAGGCCGAGGTGCGCGATCTCAAGGTCGGCCTCGACGCGATCGAGGAACGGGCGCGGGCCGAACTCGGCATGATCCGGCAGGACGAGATCTTCTTCCAGGTGCTGGAGGCATCGCCCGCGACGCCCCGCGAACCCGCCGCTCGCTGAGATGACCGCCCCCGCAGCAACGGGCCTGGCCAGGGTCATCCACGGGGCGGCCGCCGCCCGCGACATCTACGACCGGCTGAAAGAGCGGGTCACGTCGCTCCGCCGGGTGAACGTGCGGCCGGCGCTCGCCGCGATCCTGGTCGGAGAGAATTCCGCCTCGCGCATCTACCTGCGGAACAAGACGCGGGCGTGCGGCGAGCTTGGGGTCCGGTCCGAGCTGCACGAGCTGCCGGGCGATTGCCCGCCGCGAACGCTGCTCGCGACGATCGAGAAGCTCAATGCGGATCCCGCGGTCCACGGGATAGTCGTCCAGCTTCCCCTGCCTCGACAGCTCGACGCGTCGCGGGTGGTGCAGTCGGTCTCGCCCGCGAAGGACGTCGATGGCCTCACCTGGCACAGCTTGGGCGCCCTGATGGCGGGACAACCGGTGTTCGAGCCGTGCACGCCACGGGCGGTGATGACGCTCCTCGACCGCGCCAGCATCGAGATCGACGGGCGGCAGGCGGTCGTCGTCGGGCGCAGCACGATCGTCGGCAAGCCGATGGCGCTGATGCTGATGGCGCGCGGCGCGACCGTGACGATTTGCCACAGCCGCACCCCCGACCTCGCGGCCCACACGCGCCGCGCCGACATCCTGGTGGTCGCCGCCGGCCGTGCCGGGCTCGTGACCGGCGGCATGGTGAAGCCGGGCGCCGCCGTCATAGACGTCGGCATCAATCGCCTGCCGGGCGGCGGGCTTGCCGGCGATGTGGATTTCGCGTCGGCGCGCCCGGTCGCGGGCTGTATCACGCCGGTGCCGGGCGGCGTCGGGCCGGTGACGGTCGCCGTGGTCATCGGCAATACGGTGCTTGCGGCCGAACGCAGCGTCCGGCCGCCCGCGGCGTGAGCCGGGCGCGGTCGGTCAACAGGTGAAAGCGTTGGAGAAGTTGAACAGGAGCTCCGGGCTGAAATATCCCCGGAATCCCAGGTAGGCGACGACCGCGGCGAGCGCGGCCAGCATCATCCATAACAGGATGCGCGTGGATTGCGTCATGCGCACTTCGAGCATGGGAGTCACGTCTCGTCGAATCCCGGCCCGCATTATTGCACAACACGCGCCGCCGCCCGGCAACCGCGCCCGGGCGGGTCACCCCCGCGGGGCGCGGGAGCATATGCACGGAACCCCTCGTTATGAGAGCGCGGCCCGGCGGTTGATATAATTTCCTGTTTTTCACCCTGGCGTCGCACCCCCTTGGCTTCACGCTCCATTCCGGCACCCGGTTTCGACTGCACCTTCGACGATCTCTACGCGCGCGAGGGGCTCCTGCGGCTCGACCGGCGCTTTCTCGCCGCGGTGAGGGAGAGCGACGCGGCGCTCCATGAGCGGCTCCTGCGCGCGCGGGGCGATCCCGCCGCGCTCGCGCCGAAGCAGGAATCGGAGCTCCTTTTAGCGCTCGCGCCGCAGCTGGAGCGGTTCGTCGCGCGCCTCTTCGGGATCGAGGCCGAGGTCCGCGCGCTCGCGGCCGAGCACCATCGCCTCGCGCCGCTCTATCCGGTCAAGCGGCAGTTCGTGCAGCGCAAGGCGATGCACCGCTACGCGGCGCACGAAGCGGCGCGCTTCGACGGACCCGCGCTCGAGCGCGAGCTCGAAGCGGCGTTCGGCGAGCCGTTCACCGAGCTCGCGTTCGCGCGCCACGTCGCGCATTGGCAGAACGACGAGGCGGCGCATGCGGCTCACCTCGAGTCCGCGTTGCGCTACGCGGCGTGGGCCGCGCACACGAAAGAGGGGAGAGCGCGCAGCGGCTCGGGATTGCTGTTCAAGGCGCCGGCCAAGATCGATCCGCAGCGCCTGGTGCCCGTCGTCACCGAAGAATCCGGCGGCTACCGCAGCTACCGGCTGGAAGGCCACCACCTGCGGCGGCGCGACGGGTTCAAGCTGACCGATCCCGGCGCGGATCTCGCGCGCGCGCTCGATGAGGCGAATTACTGCATCTGGTGTCACGAGCAGGGCAAGGACTCCTGCTCGAAAGGGCTGCTCGCGAAAGGCGCGACGGGTCGGGGAGCGGCTTCGTTCAGGAAAAGCCCGTTCGGCGCCGCCCTTGCCGGGTGCCCGCTCGAGGAAAAGATCTCCGAGTTCCACCAGGCGAAAGCCGAAGGGCACGCGATCGGTGCGCTCGCCATCATCGTGGTGGACAACCCGATGGTGGCGGCGACCGGGCACCGGATCTGCAACGACTGCATGAAATCCTGCATCTACCAGAAGCAGGAACCGGTCGACATCCCGCAGGCCGAGACGCGCACGCTCAAAGACGTGCTCGAACTGCCGTGGGGGTTCGAGATCTATTCACTGCTCACGCGCTGGAACCCGCTCAACATTCGTGCGCCGTATCCTCGACCGCCGAGCGGCAAGCGCGTGTTGATCGCCGGCATGGGGCCGGCAGGTATCGCGCTTGCGCATCACCTGATGAACGATGGGCACGCCGTCGTCGGCATCGACGGGCTGAAGATCGAGCCGCTGCCGGAGGGGCTCTCGGGCGTGGACGAGCGCGGGGAGCGGGTGCCGTTCGCGCCCGTGCGCGACGTGCGCGAGCTCTACGAATCGCTCGACCAGCGGCTCATGGCGGGCTTCGGCGGCGTCGCGGAGTACGGCATCACGGTGCGCTGGGACAAGAATTTCCTCCGGATGCTGCGGCTGCTCCTCGAGCGCCGGCGCGAGTTCGCGCTGTTCGGGGGTGTGCGCTTCGGCGGGACGCTCACCGCGGACGAGGCGTTCGCCATGGGCTTCGACCATGTCGCGCTCGCGCTCGGCGCCGGGCGGCCGACCGTGCTCGACCTGCCGAACGGGCTCGTGCGCGGGGTGCGGGCGGCCTCCGACTTCCTGATGGGGCTGCAGCTCACTGGCGCGGCGAAGACGGACTCTCTCGCCAACATGCAGCTGCGGCTTCCCGTCGTGGTGGTCGGCGGCGGACTGACCGCCATCGACACCGCCACCGAGGCGCTCGCCTACTATCCCCTGCAGGTCGAGAAATTACTGCAGCGCTACCAGCAGCTCGCGCGCGAGCACGGGGAGGCGGCGGCGCGGATCGCGTGGAACGAGGAAGAGGCGGGCATCGCGGACGAGTGGATGGCCCACGCCCGCGCGCTGCGCGAGGAGCGCGCGCGTGCTGCCGCGGAAGGCCGCGAGCCGCGCATCCTCGAGCGGCTCCAGGAATGGGGCGGAGTCGTCATCGCTTATCGCAAGCGACTGGTGGACAGCCCGTCCTATACGCTCAATCACGAAGAAGTGCACAAGGCGCTCGAGGAGGGGGTCCGGTTCGCGGAGGGCCTGGTTCCGCTGGCCGTGGAAGTCGACGAGCACGGGCACGCCCGCGCGCTCAAGGTTTCGGTACGGCGGCGGGGCGACGACGGCGCCTGGACGGAAACCTCTCAGGTCGAGCTGCCGGCGAGAACCCTCCTGATCGCGGCCGGCACGCACCCGAATACCGTGATCGCGCGCGAGGACCCGGAACACTACCGGCTCGACGGCGAGTATTTCAAGGCCTGCGATGAAAGCGGCACGCCGGTCGCAGCGGAGCCGGCCATTTCCAAGCCGTCGGATCCGCGCGTGCTGCTCGCGCGCCGCGCGGACGGGCGCTTCGTGAGCTACTTCGGCGACGTGCACCCTTCGTATTTCGGCAACGTGGTGAAGGCGCTGGGCGGGGCCAAGCAGGGCTATCCGGTGGTGAGCCGCGTCCTCGGGCGCGTCGCGCCGGCGTCGGCGCTGAGCGACCGGCAGTTCTTCGACCGGTTGAACCAGGAGCTGCGGGCGACGGTGCACGAGGTCGCGCGGCTGACGCCGCTGATCGTCGAAGTCGTGGTGAAGGCGCCGGCGGCGGCGCGGCGCTTCCGGCCCGGCCAGTTCTACCGCTTGCAGAATTTCGAGATGCTCGCCCGCCGGGCCGACGGAACGCGCCTGCTGATGGAAGGCATCGCGTTGACCGGCGCGTGGGTGGACGCGGCGCGCGGCCTGATCTCGCTGATCGCGCTCGAGATGGGCGGCTCATCGGACCTGTGCGCGCTGCTCAGGCCGGGAGAGCCGGTGGTAGTGATGGGACCGACCGGCGCGCCAACCGAGATTCCCAGCGGCGAGACCGTCATCCTCGTGGGGGGAGGGCTCGGCAACGCGGTGCTGTTCTCGATCGGGCAGGCGATGCGGCGCGCCGGGAACCGGGTGCTCTACTTTGCGGGCTACCAGCACATGACGGACCGCTACAAGATCGGGGAGATCAAGGCGGCGGCGGACGTCGTGGTGTGGTGCTGCGACGAGGAGCCGGGCTTCACGCCCGACCGCCCGCAGGACCGGAGCTTCGTCGGCAACATCGTGCAGGGCATGCACGCCTACGCGAGCGGGGCCCTCGGCGAGCAGCCGATCCCGCTCCGCGCCGCCGACCGCATCATGGCCATCGGCTCGGACCGCATGATGGCGGCGGTGGCGCGCGCGCGGCACGAGCTGCTCAAGCCCTATCTCAAGCCGGACCACCGCGGCATCGGCTCGATCAATTCGCCGATGCAATGCATGATGAAGGAGATCTGCGCCCAGTGCCTGCAGCCGCACGTGGACGAGAGCAGCGGCAAGGTGAGCTACGTCTTCTCCTGCTTCAACCAGGACCAGCCGCTCGATCGCGTGGACTGGACGGCGCTCGACGCGCGCCTGCGCCAGAATTCCGTGCAGGAAAAGCTTGCCGCCGAGTGGATCGACCACTGCCTGGTCGGGCTCGGCGCGCGCGAGACGCCGCGCGTGTAGCGCGACCTAGGCGAGCTCCCGCAGAACGGAGCCGAGCGTGCCGGCCAGTTCGTCGATTTGCTCCTTGCTGATGACGAGCGGCGGCGACAGCGCGATGATGTCGCCGGTGACGCGGATCATGAGCCCCTTCTCGAAGCACCGGAGAAACGCCTGGTAGCCGCGCGCGCCGGGCTTTCCCGGCAGCGGCTCGAGCTCGATTCCCGCCATCAACCCGAAGTTGCGGATGTCGATCACCGGGCCCGTCCCTTTGAGGCTGTGCACCGCCTGCTCGAAACGGGGCGCGAGCTCGCGGGCGCGCTCGAAGAGCTTCTCCTCGTGGTAGAGCGCAAGCGTCGCCTCGGCTGCGGCAGTGGCGAGGGGATGGCCCGAGTAGGTGTAACCGTGGGAGAACTCGACCGAATCGGGCGGTGCGCTGTTCACCACCGTCTCGTAGATCTCGCGGCGCACCACCACGCCGGCCAGCGGAACGGTGCCGCTCGTCACGCCTTTGGCGAAAGTGATCATGTCGGGCGTCACGCCGAAAGTCTGCGCGGCAAACGCCTGGCCGGTGCGGCCGAAACCCGTGATCACCTCGTCGAAAATGAGCAGCAGGCCGTGCTTGTCGCAGATCGCGCGCAGCCTCTCCAGGTAGCCTCTGGGCGGGACCAGCACGCCGGTGGAGCCTGCAACAGGCTCTACGATCACCGCCGCGATGTTGGAAGCATCATGCAGTGGAATGAGGCGCGCCTCGAGATCGTCGGCAAGATGCACGCCCCACGCCGGCTGCCCGCGGCTGAACGCGTTGCGCTCCAGGTTGTGCGTGTGGGACAGGTGATCGACGCGCCCGAGCATGTTTCCGAAGGCCTTGCGGGTGGCGGGAACGCCGCCGACTGAAATGCCCCCGAAGCCCACCCCGTGATATCCCCGCTCGCGGCCGATCAGCACGTTGCGGTGTCCTTCGTGGCGGGCGCGCTGGTAGGCGAGCGCGATCTTCAGCGCGGTGTCGACCGCCTCGGAGCCCGAATTCGCGAAGAAAACGTGGTCGAGCCCCTCCGGCGCGAGTTGCGCGATCAGCGCCGCCGCGCGGAATTCTCCGGGATGCCCGATCTGGAAGAGGGGCGAGTAGTCGAGCGTTTCCGCCTGGCGGCGGATCGCCTCGACGATCTTCGGGCGGCAATGCCCGGCGTTCACGCACCACAGGCCCGCCGTGCCGTCGAGTACCCGCTGGCCGTTCTCCGTCTGGTAATGCATGTCCCTGGCCGCTACCAGGATGCGGGGCGCGGCCTTGAACTGGCGGTTGGCGGTGAACGGCATCCAGAACGGCTCGAGAGGGTAGTCGCGCGGTGGCATGGGTCGCAGGCAATGGCGGTTGGACGACCTATTTTGCCAGCGCCGCCGGGCTTCAGCCATACTGCGATGCGATGAAGCAATTCACGCTGCCCCTGCTCGCGCTCCTGCTGCCGCCCGCGCTGGGCCTCGCCCAGCCGGTCGTCCACATCGGCTCGAAGCGCTTCACCGAGTCCTACATCCTCGCCGAGATCATGGCGCGCACGGTGGCGGCGGCGGGGGAGGCGCGGGCGCTGCACCAGCAAGGGCTCGGCAATACCGCGATCCTCTACGCCGCGCTGAAGAGCGGGGCGATCCACGCCTACCCCGAATACACCGGCACCATCGCGTTCGAGCTGCTGGGATTGCAACGCGTGCCGGACCTCGCCGAGCTGAACCGCTTGCTCGCTCCGCATGGACTGATGGCGAGCGTCCCATTGGGCTTTGCCAATACCTATGCCCTCGCGATGCGCGGTGCGCGCGCCGAGGAACTGGGGGTTTCGCGCCTTTCCGACCTCGCGCGGCATCCTGGCCTCAGGCTCGCGCTGTCCCAGGAATTTCTCAACCGCAGGGACGGCTGGCCGGCGCTGCGAGCGGCCTACCGCTTCGCGTTCGCCGACGTCCGCGGACTCGACCACGGGCTGGCGTACGAAGCGCTCGACCAGGGGCAGGTGGACGTCATCGACGCTTATACGACTGACGCGAAGCTCGCACGCTACCGGCTGCGGGTGCTGAACGACGATCTGCGCTTCTTTCCCGCTTACGATGCGGTGATACTCCATCGCCGCGAGTTCGAGCAGCAGTTTCCACGCTCGTGGGAGGCGCTGCGGCGGCTGGAGGGACGCATCAGCATCGAGCGGATGACCGCAATGAACGCGGCCGTCGAGCTTTCGGGAGCCTCGTTTGCGGCAGTGGCGCAATTGTTTCTTGGCGCGGGCGCGGACGGCACGGGCCATGCGACGGGCAGGCAGCGGACGTTTCTCGCGGCGCTGGCCGGCCCCGACTTGTGGCGGCTCACCTTCGAGCATCTGTTGCTGGTGGCATCCTCCCTCGCGCTGGGCGTCGCCATCGGCGTGCCGCTCGGCGTCTGGGCGGACCGGGCGCCGCGTGCCCGCTACTGGGTGCTGGCCGCGGCGGGGGTGCTGCAGACGGTGCCAGCGCTCGCGCTGCTCGCATTCCTGATCGCCGCGCTCGACCGCATCGGGACGCTGCCCGCGATCATTGCGCTGTTTCTCTATTCATTGCTGCCTATAGTCCGCAATACGGAATCCGGACTCGCTGGCGTGGCGGGCTCGCTGCGGCAATCCGCGATCGCCCTCGGGCTGACCGACTGGCCGCGGCTGCGGCTGATCGAGCTGCCGCTCGCGGCGCGCACGATCCTCGCGGGAATCAAGACCGCGGCGGTCATCAACGTGGGCACCGCCACCATCGCCGCGTTCATCGGTGCGGGGGGCTATGGGGAACGCATCGTGGCCGGGCTAGCCGTCAACGATCATGCGATGCTCCTCGCGGGAGCCGTGCCGGCCGCGGTGATGGCGCTCGCCCTCCAGTGGATCTTCGAGCTCCTGGAGCGCCGTTTCTTCTGGATGGGCCCTCCTCGCGGCCCGCGCGCCGGCCGTTCCTGAGCCCCCCGGCTGGGCGGCGGGCCGGGTTGGGGCGCGGGGCGCCGCGGAGCGCCGGGGGGAGGTGGGAATGGTTCCCACTGAACTAATATTTGGTCGCCCTGTCAGTGGATTATCGATCGGTTTCGCGGCATCCGGACGCGGTCCGGGCGGGTATACTTGCCGGTCTGAAGGGCGAGCCTGCCGCTCGACTCGAACAACAAGAAAGCCAGGGACGGGTTTGATGAGCGATCGCGAACTCGATCAGCAACTGGTCGAGCGCGCGCAGCGCGGCGACAAGCACGCATTCGAGCTGCTGGTGAGCAAGTACCAGCGCAAGCTCGCCCGGCTGCTGTCGCGCTTCATCCGGGACTCGACCGAGGTCGAGGACGTGACGCAGGAGGCCTTCATCAAGGCCTACCGGGCGCTGCCGACGTTTCGCGGGGACAGCGCGTTTTACACGTGGCTGTATCGGATCGGGATCAACACCGCCAAGAACTACCTGGTGGCGATGGGGCGGCGGGCGCCGACCACGACCGACATCGACAGCGAGGAGGCGGAGGGCTTCGAGGAGGGCGAGCAGCTGCGCGATCTCAATACGCCGGAGAACGAGCTGATGAGCCGGCAGGTCGCGGAAACCGTGAACCAAACCCTCGCCGGGCTGCCTGAAGAGCTGAGGACCGCGATCACGTTGCGGGAAATCGAAGGGCTGAGCTACGAGGATATTGCCAATATAATGAACTGCCCGATCGGCACGGTCCGGTCGCGCATCTTCCGGGCGCGCGAGGCAATCGCGGCGAGATTGAGGCCGCTGCTCGGCACCCGGAAAGACAGGAGATGGTGAGATGAACAAGATTTCCGAGTGGATGGACGGCGAGCTCGCGGAGCGCGAGACGCGCCAGCTGGTCGAGCGCGTCAAGCAAGATGCGGAGCTGCATAGCTGCTGGCAGGTGTTTCATCTCATCGGCGATGTGATGCGCGGCGAACCCACGCTCTCGCCGGATTTCGAGCGGCGGCTGGCCGAGCGGCTGGCCGACGAGCCGGCGGTGCTCGCGCCACGGACCCGCGCCGTGACGCGAATTGCAACCTATGCCCTGTCAGCCGCGGCGTCCCTCTCCGCGGTGGCTCTGGTCGGATGGCTCGCCTTCTTCGATAACCCCCTTGCCCCCCAGCCGGAAATTGCCCAGACCCAGATCGCCCCCGCCCCCGCAACACCCCCCTCCGAGCAGCAGATCGCCAGCGTTCCCAGCGACGGCACGATGAACGAGTACCTGATCGCGCACCAGGAATTTTCGCCGAGCACCGAGATCCAGGGCCTCGCTCCCTATATTCGCGGCGTATCGAGTGCCCGGCTGGTAAAGGGCCGCTAGCGGCGGTCTCTAGGTGCCGTCCGCGAGCGATAAGCCGTTGACCGAGCGTGCCTCCCAAGGCAATCGTCAGCACGGTATGACCTTGAGGACCGTCTGGCCCGTCATTCTCCTGGGATTCGCCGCTCCGGTCCTCCCCGCCGAGCAGGATGGTGTCGCCTGGCTCAGCAAGATGGCGAATGCGTCGCGCCGGCTCAACTACAGCGGCACCTTCGTCTACCAGCACGCCGACCGCATCGAGACCTCGCGCATCGTCCATTTCGTGAATCCCGCGGGCGGCGAGTTCGAGAAGCTGGAAACGCTCGACGGCCCGGTGCGCGAAGTGATCCGCACCAACGACCAGGTCACGTGCTACCTTCCGGATGCGAAGACCGTGATCGTCGAGAAGCGCAGCGCGCGCCGGTTTCCGGCGCTCCTCCCGGAGCAGATGAGCGGCGTCTCCGACAATTACGTGGTGATCGTCGGCGGGACGGACCGCGTCGCGGGGCTAGAATGCCAGGTGATCGTGCTCGAGCCGAAGGACCGCTTGCGCTACGGCCACCAGTTTTGCGCGGACGCCACATCCGGGCTGCCGCTGCGCGCGCGCACCTTGAGCGAGAAGAACCAGCTGCTGGAATCGTTTGCGTTCACCGAAGTGAGGCTGGACGGCCGCTTCAGCCGCGAACAGGTGAGGTCGCGCTACGCCGCGAAAAGCCGGGACTGGAAGGTCGATCATTCGGCGCTGGTATTGAGCGACGTGCCGGCCGATACCGGATGGGCGCTGATGCGCCAGCCGGTCGGATTCAAGAAGCTGACCGAGATGAAGCGCTCCATCGCCGGGCGCACCGCGATGGTCTCGCACATCGTGTATTCCGACGGGCTCGCAGCGATTTCGGTGTTCATCGAGCCGCTGCCGAAGACGCGGCCGGCGAAAAGCCTGTCCCACCAGGGAGCGGTCAGCATCTACGTCCGCCCCCTGGCCGATCACATGGTCACGGTGCTCGGCGAAACGCCCGCCGCGACGGTGATGCAGGTCGCCAATTCCCTCGAGCTTAAGGGCGGCCGCGGCAAATAGCGCCGGCGGCGTTCCCGGTCGCGCCCGTCTCTGCAACCCTTTCAACACTACCGAGATCGAGTATGCTCAAGCGTCTGGTCTTTGCAATCCTCCTTCTTGCGGCGCCTGTCGCCGCTGCCGCGCAGCTTCCCGATTTCACCGAGCTGGTCGAAAAGCAGGGTCCGGCGGTGGTGAACATCAGCACCACGCAGTCGGTGCGCAACCCCCTGGTTCCGCAGTTTCCGAACCTGCAGGAGGACGATCCGTTCTACGAGTTCTTCCGGCGTTTCATCCCCCAGCCCGGCCCGCGCGAGCGCGAGTTCCAGTCCCAGTCGCTCGGCTCGGGCTTCATCATCAGCCAGGACGGCTACATCCTGACCAACGCCCACGTGGTCGAGGCCGCCGAGGAGATCACCGTCAAGCTCAATGACAAGCGCGAGTTCAAGGCCAAGGTCATCGGCTCGGACCGCCGCACCGACGTTGCGTTGATCAAGATCGACGCGAGCAACCTGCCGGCGGTCCGCTTCGGGGATCCGGGCAAGCTGCGCGTCGGCGAATGGGTACTGGCGATCGGCTCGCCCTTCGGCTTCGAGAGCACGGTAACGGCCGGAATCGTCAGCGCCAAGGGGCGCTCGCTGCCGCAGGAGAACTACGTGCCGTTCATCCAGACCGACGTCGCCGTCAATCCCGGCAACTCGGGGGGGCCGCTGTTCAACCTGCGCGGCGAAGTGGTCGGCATCAACTCCCAGATCTACAGCCGCACCGGCGGCTTCATGGGGCTGTCGTTCGCGATACCGATCGATGTCGCCAACGACATCGCCAACCAGCTGCGCACCGCGGGCAAGGTCACTCGCGGGCGGATCGGCGTCGTCATCCAGCCGCTCACCAAGGAGCTCGCCGACGGCTTTGGCCTCGCCCGGCCGCAGGGCGCGCTGGTCAATTCGGTGGAGAAGGGCGGGCCCGCCGACAAGGCGGGCGTCGAGGCCGGCGACGTCATCCTGCGTTTCGACGGCAAGTCGGTGGCATCCTCCGAGGACCTGCCGCGGATCGTCGGGGCGACGCGCCCGGGCGCCAAGGTGCCGATGCAGGTGTGGCGGAACAAGAGCGCGCGCGACCTGCAGGTCGTGGTGGCCGAAATGCAGGACGACCGTGCGGCGCGGCTGGCGCGGCGGGGCGGCAAGCCGCCGGCGCCAGTGCCGAGCCAGTACGGGCTGGCGCTGTCCGACCTGACCGAGGCGCAGAGGAACGAGCTCAAGGTTGCGGGCGGCGTACTGGTCGAAAACGTGCAGGGCGCGGGCCAGCGCGCCGGGGTGCGCCGCGGCGACGTGATCCTCGCGATCAACAACCAGGACGTGAAATCGGTCGAGCAGTTCAACCAGATGCTGGGGCAGTTCGACAAGGGCCGCATCGTGGCGCTGCTCGTACGCCGCGGGTCGAATTCGCTCTACATCCCGTTCCGGGTCGATGCTGGCTAAGAGAGCCTATCTCAACAATAGGCGCGTGATGCGTTGTGGCCAGGACGGGATGGATGCGAGGCGCACGGCGCAGGCCCTATGTCGATATGGCCAAGCCGGGCAACAAAGCAGACGCCCGTCCCGGCCACAACCCGCAGGGACGGGGCGATCTGGGCGCATTTTGTTGTCGGTAGCCCTTGCAATATCGACATATTGCTGCGGGCTATCCTCCTAAAACTGCATCCCACATCGCCTCCGTCGCACACGTGCCTATTGTTGAGATAGGCTCTAGTTCTGATTCCGGATAAAATACGCCGCTTTGGGGGCACTGGACGGTGCCCTTTTCGATGCAGCGTATCCGCAA
>JBOIEM010000117.1:0-8187 GCA_050741115.1 Burkholderiales bacterium | reverse complement strand
CGCCAAGATCGCTTGGGCCAAGCTCGAAGCGCTCGCCGCCGGCGCGCGCATCGCTTCGAAGTGGCTCTGGCCGCGCCGACGGGCGCGCCGGAGGTCGTGCCCGTCAGCCTTTCCGCCGCACCCCGGCTTTCCAGAGTCCCCACGGCCGGTCGATGACGCTGTCGATGGACCGGGCGGCGTTCGCGGCCTCGGCGTCGTTGAGATAGGTGATCGCACCGAGCCGCAGGGCCTCGGCCTGCAGGCGCGCATTCACCTCCGCGTAGATCGCGCGGTAGACCACCTGCTTCAACGTCGCCCCGACCGCAACCGAGCCGTGGCCGCGCATCAACGCGAAGGACGCCGCGCCGAGCGTGCGCGCGAGCGCGGCGCCGAGCTTGCGGTCGCGGATCAGCATGTCGGTCGCCGGGCCGCCCGCCTCGCGGATCTCGAAGATCGGTGTGGATTGCCCGAGGAAGCCGCTCATGTGAAATACCGGCCGCAGCGGCGTCCCCGTGATGCCGAACGGGATCAGCGCCGGCGAATGGCTGTGCACCACGGCCACGACGTCGGGCCGCGCGCGGTAGATCTCGCTGTGAATGGTGCGCTCCAGATAAGGTTTTCGGCCGCGCGCGTCGAGCGGCTCGCCGTCCATCCCGAACTCCATGACATCCCGCGCGGTCACGGTCGCAGGAGCGATACTCCTCGACAACAGGAACCGCTGCGGGTCTTTCTCGTCGCGCACGCTGACGTGACCGAACCCGTCCACTACGCCTTCCTTGAAGAGGATATGGTTCGCGCTGACCAAGTCGTCGATCAACCCCTTGCGGCTCATGAGCACTCCCTCCGTGTGATTCCCCGCCGGCAGCGGTGCGGAATTCCGCCCGTTTGTATTAAACTCCCAGTCTAATCCGCCCCCGGCGGCGCAACCAATAACGAGAGGAGCGCCTTCCCATGATCCGGAAGTGGCTGCTGACGATGTTCGCCGGCGCGGTCGCATGCGTCGCCCCCGCGGGCGCGCAGGATTTCCCGGTGAGGCCGATCCGGGCCGTGGTGCCATACGCCGCCGGCGGGCTGCCGGATACGATGACCCGCATCGCGTCACAGAGGATGACCGAGATCCTGGGGCAGCAGATCGTCGTGGACAACCGTCCCGGCGCGGGGGGCATCGCCGGGTGCGAGCTGGTGGCGGCTGCGTCGCCCGACGGCTACACGCTGCTGATCGCCGACGTCGGACAGACCGCAATCAACCCGGCGCTCTACGCCAAGCTGCCCTACGACACGCTCCGCGACTTCGCCCCGGTCAGCCTCATGGGCACATCGGGGCAGTTCCTCGTGGCGCACGCCTCGGTCCCGGCGAAGACGCTCCCCGAGCTGATCGCGTTGGTGAAGGGCAAGCCCGGCCAGTTCCGCTACGGCTCCGGGGGCATCGGGAGCGTCCACCACCTCAGCATGGAAGCGCTCAAGGCGCCGCTCGGCCTCGACATCGTGCACATCCCGTACAAGGGCACCGGTCAGGCCGTGCCCGCGCTGCTCGCCGGAGAGGTGTCGCTGCTGTTCGCGGCGTTGCCCTCGATCGCTGCTCACGTCAAGGCCGGGCGCCTGAAGCTGCTCGGCGTCAACACCCTCAAGCGCAACGCGCAGGCGCCGGACGTGCCGACCATCGGGGAGATCACGGGCATCAAGGATTACGATTACCCGCCCGCGATCGGCGTGATGGCGCCGGCGAAAACCCCGAAGGCCGTGATCGACCGGCTCGCGGCGGCGATCAGCAAAGCGGTGAAGCACCCGGACACGGTGAGCCGCTACACCGCTCTCGGCATCGACCCCGTGGGCAACACGCCGGCGCAATACTTGGCGCAGACCCGCGCGGATATCGCGAAATACGCGAAAGCGGTCAAGGCGGCCGGGGTCAAGGTGGAATAGTTGTCGAGGGATGAGGGATGAGGGATGAGCGATGAGGGATAGAACGAGGAGGATTCAGGAATGAAAGCGAGATTCATTGCGCTGGGCGCGCTGGGTATCGCGCTGGCAGGGTCGGCTCTCGGGCAGGCATGGCCGGCGAGATCGGTGCGCATCATCGCGCCCTTCGCGCCGGGCGGCACCGCCGACACGCTCGGGCGCATTGCTGCAACCAAGCTGACCGAAAGCCTCGGCCAGTCGTTCATCGTCGAGAACCGCCCCGGCGCCGGCGGCCTGGTCGGCTCGGAGATCGTCTCGAAGAGCGCGCCGGATGGCTACACGCTCGTCGTCTCCGGCGTCGCCTCGCACGTCATCGCGCCGGCGCTGGCGGCGAAGCCCGCCTTCGACCCGGTGCGGGACTTCACCCACGTCGCGCTGTTCGGCGGTCCGCCGTCGGTGTTCGGGGTCCATCCGTCGCTGCCGGTGAAGGACCTGAAGGCGCTCATCGCGCTCGCCCGGTCGCGGCCCCACGAGCTCACCTACGGCTCGCCCGGGATCGGGACGCAGGGCCACCTGATGGCGGAGATTTTCCGGCAGCGCGCGAAGATCGAGATCGTGCACGTGCCGTACAAGGGCGCGGCCATCGCGATGGTCGACATCGTCGCCGGCAACATCCACGCGATCTCGACCACGCTCACCACCGCCAGCACGCAGATGCGCGCCGGCCGGGTGCGTGCGCTCGCGTTGAGCTCGGAGAAGCGGCTCGCCGACTACTCCGGCATTCCGACCTTCCTGGAGCTCGGTTACCGCGACGTCGTGGGAACCGTCTGGTTCTCGCTTTCCGGGCCGGCGGGCATGCCCGCGGACATCGTCGACCGGCTCAACGCCGAGGTGAGGAAGATCCTCCTGCTCCCCGACGTGCGCGCGCGCCTGCGCCCGGACGGCATCGAGCCGAACGCTCTCGACCCGAAGGCGGTCACCGCTTTCATGGTCGCCGAGGTGAAGCGCTGGGCCCCGGTCGTACGCGCCTCCGGTGCCCGCGCCGACTAGCGCGCGCCGGGGACATTGCGCGTCCTGAGGAACTGCTCGAGGGTCTCGCCCCGGAACGCCGCCACCATCTCGGGATTGGAGACGCCCTTCACGCGCGCGAGCTTTTCGAGGCAGAAAAAGCTCGCGCCGTAGGGAATCAGCGCGGCCCAGTCGAGCTCGCGCACCATGCGGCGCTCCTCGGGGTCAAGTCCGGCCTTGCCGAACGCAGCCTCCGGGTCCCGCTTGAACAGCTCCCGGCTCTCCGGTTGCGTCAGCGCGTGCAGGAACCGGTTGAGCCGCAACCCGCGCGCGCTGCGCTCCAGGTCGAAGACGTATGTGCCCGGCAGCGACTCGATGCCCTTGAGCTGCGGATTCATGGTTAGTCGATCCTGACCCCGACCGCTTTCACCACCTCGCCATACCTGGCGTAGTCAGCGCGGATCAGCGCGGCGAATTCCTTCGGCGTCGTGACGAAGGGATCGAGCGCGATGTTGCGTATGCGTCCGAGCGTGTCCGCATCGGCGAGCATCCGGCCGGTCTCGGCGCGCAGCCGGGTGAGAACCGGGGCGGGAAGACCCGCCGGCGCGAACAGCCCGAGCCAGGGGTTCACCTCGAGGCCGGGGTAGGTCTCGGAGAGCGCGGGCAGGCCCGGATAGGCCGGGTTGCGCCTGCCCGCGAGGGCGAGCGCGCGCAGCTTCCCGGAGCGCACGTGAGGGCCCGCGGAGCTGCCTCCGAACATCACCGACACCTCGCCGCCGAAGAGGGCCACCAGCGCCGGCCCGCCGCCCTTGAACGGAACGTGCAGGAGGTTGATGCCGGCGCGGCTCTTCAGCATTTCCATGGCGAGATGGTGCTGGCTGCCGTTGCCGATCGAGGCGTATGCGAGCGGCGGACTGGCGCGGCGCGCGTATTCCACGAATTCCTGCACGCTCTTCACCGGCAGCGACGGATGGAGCGCGAGCAGCATCTGGGTGGAAACGAGGCTTGCGACCGGCGTCAGGTCCTTCAGCGTGTCGAACGGGAGCTTGCGGTAGAGGTGCGGGCTGATCACGATCTGGCCGTCGGCGGCCAGGAACAGCGTGTGGCCGTCGGGAGTCGCCTTCGCGGCCGCTTCGGCGGCAAGGTTGCCGGCCGCACCCGGGCGATTGTCCACGACGATGGTCTGGCCGAGCAGCTCGGTCAGCTTGGGGGCGACCAAGCGCGCGAGGTTGTCGGTCGCGCCGCCCGGCGGGTTCGGCACGAGCATCCGGATCGGCCGCGCGGGATACGGCTGCGCGATTGCGGTGCCGCAGGCGAGCGCCAGAGCCAGCGCCGCAGCAACTGCGTGACTCGTGACTTGTGACTGGGCTTCCGCATTCCTCATCCCTCATCCCTCCGCCCTCATCCCTCAACTCGCTGGCTCTTCGAACAGCGCCACCGCCATCGCCGCCGTCATCGGCAGGTAATAGCTCTGGTGGATCTTCCTCGCGCCGTCGGAGAGCGCTCCCCGCATCGCGAGCCACATCACCTCCTCCGCCCCCTCGGTGCCGCCGAGCCGGATGTAGTCCGCGTGCGTCATCTTCGTGAGCGTCCCCGGGTCGCGCTCGATGAGGTCGAGAAACTGCCGGTCCCATTCCTCGTTGTTGAAACCGGCGCGCTCCCCGTTCAGCTGGTGCGAGAGCCCGCCGGTGCCTACCACGACCACTTTGAGCGCCTCGGGATAGGATGCCACCGCGCGCCGCACCGCCTGGCCGAGCTTGTAGCACCGGAGCGGCGTCGGCAGCGGATGCTGCAGCACGTTGATCTCGACCGGGACGATGCGCCCGGGCCAGTCCGGCGCCGGCGGCCAGAACATCGTGAGCGGCGAATGGCAGCCGTGGTCTATCGGCAGATCCTGGAACACGGAGATGTCGAACTCCTCGTTCACCAGCGCTTCCGCCAGGTGCCGGGCGAGCGCCGGGTGCCCCTTCAGCGGCGGCACCGGCCGCGGGCCGAGGCCTTCGTCGGCAATCGGGTACTCGGCGCTCACGCCCAGCGCGAACGTCGGATAGTGGTCGAAGAAGAACGTCGTCGCGTGGTCGTTGTAGAAGAACACCAGCACGTCGGGCCGGCGCTCCGCCATCCAGCGCGCGACCGGCTCGTAGCCCTTGAACAGCGGCGCCCAGTCGGGGTCGTTGCGCTTGCCCCGGTCATACGCCATCGCGATGGTGGGCACGTGGGAGGTGCCGATGCCGCCGATGATTCTTGCCATGGAAGCCCTGTCCGGAATTCGACCGGAGGTGGCGATAGTATGCCCCAGCATCCGCCAGCCGTCAGGCATCAGCCGTCACGCGTCCGCAAACTCGAACTCGGCGACGATCACGTGGTGGTCGGAGGCGCGCGTCGGCTTCACGACGTGGCCGACCGGGCGCAGGTGGCGGTTGTAGAAGATGTGGTCGAGCACGAACGCGTGGCGGCGCCAGGTCGCCCGGTCCGTCTGCACCGAGCGGTAGCCGGCCGCGGAGAATTGCCGGGTCAGCGCCTCGTGACTGACGACGTTGAAATCGCCCGCCAGCACCGTCGGCCCGGTCGAGGCGCGCGCCGCCTCGAGGACGAGCCGCAGTTGCAGCGGATAGTCCGACGTATTGGTATTGAGCATGAAGAAGGCGAGGAGATGCGTATTGAACAGGCGCACGTCGCGGCCGGCCACCGTGGTGGTCGCGCCCACCAGCAGGCGGTCGGTGGGCGTATGCTTCTCGCCCCCGAACTCGAACTCCAGCGGCGGCGAGGGCAGGTCCCGGCGCAGGATGTCGCGCAGCGGTGTCCTCGAGAACATCGCCAGCCCGATCCCGAACGGCAGCTCCCGCGGGTCCGCCCTGGGATAGGCGAAGTAGCCGTCAAAGCCCGCGAGCTCCGCGCGCAGCCGGGTGTAGTTCGGCGGAGGATTCGACTGCACGCCGCCGGGCCGCGCGCGCTCCACTTCCTGCAGCAGGATGACGTCGGCGCCGTGGCTGCGGATCTCCTCGAGCGTGAGATCGAGGTCGATGGGCGCGCGATCGGGATCGGCGTCGTCCCACGCCTGCCCGTACTGCATGTTGAACTGGAGGATCTTGAACGTCTTCATCCGCGTCGCGGCGCACCGGACGCCAATATAGCATTGCGGCGCCGGGAGGCGAGTGGACGTTCCCGGGGAGCGGAGGGTCGCTTAGCGCCTCCGCCGGACGGCGCGGAGCCTGAGAACGACGAGCGTCACGATCGCGGCGGCGAGAACTGCGGCGATGATGCCCAGTTGCCATACCGGACCGCATTCCGATAATCCGAGCGCGCCCGCCGCGCAGGAGCGCACGAATTCGATGATGACTCCCTTGTCTCCCACTTTCTGATCCGGACTTTTCTGACGACGGGCTAAGCTAGCACCGGCGCGGGCCCTCTCCCATGGCACTGCGTCACGGAGCGCCGCGGGCTTGAAGGGCCGCGGGAATCACGCTGCTTGCGGGCCGGAAGCTTTCATAGTTGAATCCTCCCGCGAAACGGGCCCGGCAGGCTGGCGGCGTGACTTTATCCCCCCATGCTTTCCAGCATCAGCAGGAGCCCGCCCAGGATCGCGACCCCGTTCAACAGGAGCAGGCGGAGGGTGTTGCGCCGCGCCGGGTCCTGCACGGTCCAGAAGCGGTGGAAGATCGCGTTCGCGACCACGGTGAACACGATCAGGCACCAGGCGCCGATCTCGGCGTGCCAGTCCGCGAGCAGCAGCGCGCAGCCGGTGAACTGAAGGGCGATCCCGGCCCAGAAAGCCGCTGCCGGGAACGGGACCCTGAAGTCCGCCAGGCGCCCGGTATGGTCCCTCACCCGCTGCGGGGTCAGGTTGCACAGGCCCGCGATGACGAAGAAGGATACGATCAGCAGCCGCCCGGCGAGCTCAAGCCACGACGCGTCGCCGTACATGAGCCTATCTCAATCAGAGCGCGGGGATCTTCGCGTGCAGCAGCGCCGGCCGGCCGCCGCGCACCGCGGCGAGGCAGCGCTGGATCGCCGCCGGAACGATATCCGGGTCCGCCAGCATCTCGCCGTAGCCGCCTGCCGCCTCGCAGATCTTCGCGAAGTCGGCCTCGGGAGCAAGCCGCGCGCCGAAATCGTCGACCGCCCTGGCCGCGCCTTCAGGATACATGCGCAGCGTGGACTCCTTCACCGCCGACCAGCCCGAGTTGTCGAGCACGACCGTGAACACCGGCAGCCCGTACTGCCGCGAGACCGCGAATGCCGAGGAGGGATTGCCGAAGTAGAAGCTGCCGTCGCCGACCACCTGCACCACGGTCGCGTCGGGCCGGGCGAGCTTGGCGCCGAGCGCCATGCCGTTCGAATAGCCGAGGGCGCCGCCGGCGCAGCCCAGCGCCGTGCCGGGCCGGGTCCGAGTGATCTGCCGGTGCACCAGCGCCGCGTTGCGAACCGACTCGTTGACGAGTATGTCGTCCTCGCCCATCGCCTTTGCGATCTCCGCGCAGAGATAATGCGTGTTCACCGCGCCGCGGGAACCCTTGGTTGCGGCCAGCTTTGCGGCCTCCGCGCGGCGCTCGCCGTGCTCGCGGGTCATCGCGTCGACACGCCGGGCGGCGCCGTCGCGAAACGCCGGCGTCGCTTTCGCCGCGAGCGCCTGGACCAGCTGCGCGAGCACCAGCGTGCTATCGCCGGGCAGGCGCAGGTTCGACGGAAAGCCCCAGATGGGGGAGCGCTCCTTGACCGGATCCACGTCGATGTGCGCCCACCACGTCTGGGGGCTCTCGCGGGTGTCGCTCGGGATCCACGGAACGTCCACGTCCACCAGCAGGCCGACGTCGGCTTCAGCCACGTGCCGGCCCGGCATCGTGCCGCCGAAGCACGGCGAGTTGCGCGCGATGTTCAGGTGCAGGGGATTGAACTCGAACACGCGGATGCCGGCGAGCCGCGCGAGCTCTTCGATCAGGCCCGGCGCGCGCGGGTTGCGACCCGCGTAGGAGGTGATCAGGATCGGGTGCTTCGCCGCGAGCAGGTGCTCCGTGATCGCCGCGATGGAGTCCGCCGGCGCCGCGCCGGCACCGACCGGGCCGTAGCGCGCCTCCGGAAACGAGCGCACCGCGGCTGCGTCCCAGGTCTGGGCGAGCGTCTCGCGCGGCAGCATCAGGTACACCGGCCCCCGCGGGTCGCTGTGCGCAACGCTATGGGCGCGCCGCAGCACCTCCTTGGTGATGACGCCCGAGGGCAGCGTCCACTCCCATTTCACGAAGTTGCGAACGATCGCGCCCTGGTCGAACGGCTCCTGGATGAAATGCACGTAGGTGTCGCGCG
>JBOIEM010000116.1:0-4947 GCA_050741115.1 Burkholderiales bacterium | reverse complement strand
GGTCTCGACCAGCACGTACCAGCCGAGGATCAGGAGCTCCATCTCGAACGCCCACGAAGTCGCCAGGTCGGCGGGCCACTGGAAGCGGAAGCTGCGGACGCGGAAGGGCGCAAGCGCGGGGACGCGCGGGGGAGAATAGGGGCCAGGTTCGATTTTCCGCAGTCTCCAGGGTGAACGAAGCTAGAAAATAGAAAATCGAGCCTGGCCCCTTTTTCTGACGCCCCTCAGCGCATTCCCGGAAACATGCCCTTCATGCTGCGCATCATCTGCGCAATGCCGCCCTTCGACGACATCATCTTCATCATCTTCTGCGCCTGCTCGAACTGGTTGAGCAGGCGGTTCACTTCCTGCACGGTCACGCCGGCTCCGGCCGCGATGCGGCGCTTGCGCGAGGCCTTGATGAGATCGGGCTGCGCGCGTTCCTGCGGCGTCATCGAGTTGATGATGCCCTCGAGGCGCCGGATTGCCTTGTCGTCCATCCCCGGCCCGCCCTGGGCGAGCTGCGCGAGGTTGCCGGGAAGCTTGTCCGCGAGCGCGGCGAGTCCGCCCATCTTCCTCATCTGCACGACCTGCTGCTTGAAATCCTCGAGGTCGAAGTCCTTGCCCGATTTCACCTTCCGCGCGAGCTTTTCCGCCTGCGCGCGGTCGACGCTCTTGGTCACGTCCTCGATGAGCGAGAGCACGTCGCCCATGCCGAGGATGCGCGAGGCCATGCGGTCGGGATGGAACGGCTCGAGCGCGTCGAGCTTCTCGCCCACGCCCGCGAACTTGACCGGCCTGCCGGTTACCGCGCGCACCGACAGCGCCGCGCCGCCGCGCGCATCGCCGTCGAGCTTGGTGAGAATGACTCCGGTCAACGGCAGCGCCTCGGCAAACGCCCGCGCGGTGTTGACGGCGTCCTGCCCCTGCATCGCGTCCACCACGTAGAGCGTCTCGACGGGCTTCAGCACGGCATGCAGCGCGGCGATCTCGCGCATCATGGCCTCATCGATCCCGAGCCGCCCCGCGCTGTCCACGATCAGCACGTCGGCATAGTGCGTGCGCGCGTGATCGAGCGACCGCGCGGCGATGTCCACCGGCTTCTCGGCCGCCGTGGAGGGGAAGAATTCGGCGTTGACCTGCGCCGCCAGCGTCTTCAGCTGCTCGATCGCCGCCGGCCGGCGGACGTCGCAGCTCGCGAGCAGCACCTTCTTCCTCGCCTGGGTCTTCAGCCAGCGCGCGAGCTTCCCCGCCGTCGTGGTCTTGCCCGAGCCCTGCAGCCCTGCGAGGAGAATCACCGCGGGCGGCCGCGTGGCGAGATCGAGCGCGTCGTTCTTCTCGCCCATCAGCGCGACCAACTCGCGGTAGACCACCCCCACCGCCGCCTGCCCCGGCGTGAGGCTGCCGGTCACCTCCTCCCCGAGCGCTCTTGCGCGCACCCGCTCGATGAAGGTCTTCACTACCGGCAGCGCGACGTCCGCCTCCAGCAGCGCGACGCGCACTTCGCGCAGCGCCTCCTGAATGTTGGCCTCGGTGAGCCGCGCCTCGCCGCGCAACGTCTTGATCGCGCGCGACAGGCGCTCCGTCAGATGGTCGAACACGGGAAAGGGTTGGTGTAGACTCGAAATGTGCCGGAGATTCTACCCTACGTGGTCAACGCCCTCCTCTACGGCGCGCTCGCGCACTATTCGTGGCGCATCCGCTGGAGCCCGGCAGCCGGCGTCCCCGCGTCCGCCGCTCCCTCCAGCGTCTTCGAGCACTACGCCGTGCTCGTGCCGCTCGCGCTGCACGCCGTTCTCATCGCGCGCGCGATGTTCGCGCCGGACGGGCTGCATCTCGGCGTCGGCAACGCGGTGTCGGCGATCCTCTGCCTGACGGTGCTGATTTACTGGGTCGGCAACTTCTTCTACCGGCTCGACGGATTGCAGTCGCTGGTGCTGCCGGTGGCGGCGCTCGCCTCGCTGCTGCCGGCGGTGCTGCCCTCGGTGAGGCCCCTGCCCAACACCGAGTTCCTGGTGTTCAAGGTTCACCTCCTGATCGCGATGCTTTCCTACAGCCTCTTCACCATCGCGTCGCTGCACGTGCTCCTGATGGCGCTGCTCGAGCGGCGCCTGCACGACGGGAGCCTCCCGCGGGCGCTGCAGGGACTGCCGCCGCTGCTGGCGATGGAGGCGCTGCTCTTCCGCATCATCTGGGCGGGCTTCATCCTGCTCACGGCAACGCTCGCAACCGGCGTGCTCTACTCGGAGGAGCTGTTCGGGCGCGCGGCGCGTTTCGATCACAAGACGGTGTTCGGCGTGCTCTCCTGGATCATCTTCGCGGCGCTGCTCGGCGGCCGGCACATCTACGGCTGGAGAGGACGCGTCGCGGTGCGCTGGACCTTGACCGGGTTTCTCATGCTGGTGCTGGCCTACGTCGGAAGCAGGTTCGTCGTTGAAGTCATACTGGGAAGAGCGTGACTCACGGGTCGTGACCCGCGGGTCACCGAGGTGAAACCATGGAACTGCTGATCCTCGCCTGCCTGATCCTGCTGAATGGCGCCTTCGCCATGTCCGAAGTCGCGCTGCTGACCGCGCGCCGATCGCGCCTCGCGACGCTCGCCAAGCGCGGGGACGCCCTCGCCGCCGCGGCCGTGAGGCTGGGCGAGCAGCCGACGCAGTTTCTCTCCACCATCCAGATCGGGATCACCTCCATCGGACTGCTCATGGGCATCTTCGGGGAGGCACTCCTCGCCGCGCCGCTCGCCGCATGGATGCTGACGCTCGGCCTGGAGCCGAAATTTGTCAACGCCGTGGCGACCGCGATCGTCGTCATCTCCGTGACCTATGTCTCCATCGTGGCCGGGGAACTGGTTCCGAAGCGCCTCGGCCAGCACAACGCGGAAGGCATCGCCAGGCTGGCCGCCTGGCCGATGCGCACGCTCGCCCTGATCTCCGCTCCGTTCGTGCAGCTGCTGGCCGCGTCAACCGACGCCGTCCTGCGGCCGCTCCTCAAGCTGCTGCGTATCGAGCCGCAGGAATCCGGACCGCAGCCGCTCTCGGCCGAGGAAATCCGCACGATCGTGCTCGAATCGTCCAACTTTCTGCCCAAGAAGCACCTGTCGATCCTGCTCAACCTGTTCGATCTCCAGTCGATCACCGTGGACGACGTGATGGTCCCGCGCAACCACATCGAGGCGTTCGATTTCGACGCGCCGCTCGATGCCCTCCGGCAGCAGATCGCAACATCCCACCACCGGCGGGTGTTCCTCTACCACGGGCACCTTGACGAGATGCTGGGCGCGCTGCGGGTGCGCGACGTCCTCAATCTGGTGCAGAACGAGGAGCTCACCAAGGACAAGCTGCGCGAGCTGGTGCGCGAGCCCAACTACGTGCCGACGCGCACGCCCCTCTTCTCCCAGCTGCAGAACTTCCAGGAGCAGCAGGACCGCATCAGCCTGGTGGTGGACGAGTACGGCGAGTTGATGGGGCTGGTCACGCTGGAGGACATCCTCGAGGAGTTGATCGGCGAGTTCACCACGCAGTCGCCGCTCCAGACCGGCGGCTTCGTCAAGCAGCCCGACGGCAGCTACCTCGTGGAGGGCGCGACCCTGCTGAGGGAGTTGAACCGCAAGCTCGGTTTCCGTTTCCCGGTCGACGGGCCGAAGACGTTGAACGGCCTGATCCTCGAGCACCTGCAGTCCATGCCCGAGCCGAGCACCAGCGTCAAGATCGCGGGGCATCCGCTGGAGATCGTCCAGACCCAGGACCGGGTGGTGAAAGCGGTGCGCGTCGTGCCGCCGGCGAGCGCCTGAGCACCGGGCGCGCGTCCTTGCGGCAAACTGGCCTTTACAAAGCTCGCAAAGGCGTGCATCATTTTGTGAACACTCTCACCTAACCTGTTGGTTCAATAGGGCAATCAGGAGCCTTCCATGGCAACGGCAGCCGCAGCGGCAAGAAAGGCAGACGTCAAGGAATTCAACTTCAGCTGGGTCGGCACGGACAAGGGCAACAAGACCGTGCGCGGCGAGATGCGCGCGAGCGGCGAAGCCCAGGTCAATGCCACGCTGCGCCGCCAGGGTATCCGGGTGGTCGAGATCAAGAAGCAGAAGACGCGGGGCGGCGGGCGGATCACCGAGAAGGACATCGCGCTCTTCACCCGCCAGATGGCGACCATGATGAAGTCGGGCGTGCCGCTGCTGCAGGCCTTCGACATCGTCGGCAAGGGACACAACAACCCGAAGGTCGCGCGCCTGCTGCTGGAAATCAAGACCGACGTCGAGACCGGCTCGAGCCTGAAGCAGGCGTTCGAGAAGCACCCGCTCTACTTCGACGCGCTCTACTGCAACCTCATCGGCGCGGGCGAAGCCGCCGGTATCCTCGATTCGCTGCTCGACCGGCTCGCGACCTACAAGGAAAAGATCCTCGCCATCAAGAGCAAGATCAAGGCGGCGCTGTTCTATCCGATAGCGATCGTCGTGGTGGCGGTCGTCATCACCGCGATCATCATGATCTTCGTGATCCCGGCCTTCAAGCAGGTGTTCACGAACTTCGGCGCCGATCTTCCGGGCCCGACGTTGTTCGTCATGGCGGTCTCCGATTTCTTCGTCGAGTACTGGTACGCCCTCGGCTTCGGGATCGGGGGCGGGATCTACGCCTTCTTCTGGACGTGGAAGCGCTCGCTGAAGATGCAGATGTTCATGGACCGCCTGCTGCTGAAGGTGCCGGTATTCGGCCATCTCGTCCGCATTTCTTGCATCGCGCGCTGGTCGCGCACGCTCGCCACCATGTTCGCCGCCGGCGTGCCGCTGGTCGAGGCGCTCGAATCGGTGGCCGGCGCGTCCGGCAACTACGAGTATTACGTCGCCACCAAGAAGATCCAGGCCGAGGTGTCCACCGGCTCGAGCCTGACCTCCTCGATGCAGGGCACGGACGTCTTCCCCAACATGGTGATCCAGATGGTGGCGATCGGCGAGGAAGCGGGCTCGCT
>JBOIEM010000115.1:0-7262 GCA_050741115.1 Burkholderiales bacterium | reverse complement strand
TGGGGCTCCCGGACAAGGACGACGTCAAGGACGGCATCATCGCCTACAAGATCGCCGCGCACGCCGCCGACCTCGCGAAGGGGCACCCCGGCGCGCAGATGCGGGACAACGCGCTGTCGAAGGCGCGCTTCGAGTTCCGCTGGGAGGACCAGTTCAACCTGGGGCTCGACCCGGACAAGGCGCGCCAGTTTCACGACGAGACGCTGCCGCAGGAGGGCGCCAAGCTCGCGCATTTCTGCTCGATGTGCGGGCCCCACTTCTGCTCGATGAAGATCACGCAGGACGTGCGCGACTACGCCGCGCAGCAGGGCCTGGCCGAAGCCGAGGCGCTGGAGCAGGGCCTGCGCGACAAGGCGAAGGAGTTCGTCGAGAGCGGCGCGGAGATCTACCGGCGGGCGTGAGCCCGCCGGGCGGCCCGCCGGACGGCGGCTCCCCCGGCGCGCTGCCGCCCGGAGCGAAACCTCTTGTTACATTCCCGGGCCCGTTATCGTGGGCGCGCCCGGGCACCTCGGCTACAATTCCCCCTCTAATTCAGCAGGAAGTGAGCGCTTACCTTTGGCGCTCGGCAAGACATGGAGATTTCTCGAAAGAGGCTCATCGGCACAACGGTCGTGGCCGTGGTATTGACGGCGGCCGCGGCGGCCTATGGCTGGTGGGGCGCGCGCAACGCCGCCCCCGGCTACCGCTTCGGCAAGGTCGAGCGCGGAGCCATCACGGCGGCCGTCTCGGCCACCGGCACGGTGAACCCGGTCACCGCGGTCCAGGTCGGCTCCCAGGTCTCCGGCCAGATCAAGGAGATCACCGTCGACTTCAATTCCGAGGTGAAGAAGGGCCAGGTCATCGCCCGCATCGATTCCGAATCGTTCGCGCTGCGCGTGAGCCAGGCCATGGCGGACCTGGAGGCGGCGCGCGCCACCGTGCTCACCCAGCGCGCCAACGTCGTGGCTTTGCAGGCCGAAGTGTCGCGCGCCAGGGTCAACCTGGCCGAAGCCGAGCGCGAATTCCAGCGCAACCGGGCGCTCCACGAGAAACAATTCGTTTCGGCGGCGGCGCTCGACAAGGCGGAGTTCGCCTGGCGCGCGGCGCAGGAGCAGGTGAACACCGCGCGGGCGCAGCTCGTGGTGGGCGAGTCCCAGGTGCGCAACGTCGAGGCGCTGGTGAAGCAGCGCGAATCGCAGCTCGCGCAGGCAAGAGTGGACCTCGATCGCACCACCATCCGCGCGCCGGTGGACGGCACCGTCGTGAAGAAGTCCGTGGAGCCGGGGCAGACCGTGGCGGCGAGCCTGCAGGCGCCGGAGCTCTTCGTAATCGCGCAGGACCTGCGCCGCATGCAGGTCGACGTCTCGATCGACGAGGCGGAAGTGGGTCGCGTCCGCGAGGGGCAGCCGGCGACGTACACCGTGGACTCCTTTCCCGGGAGGACGTTCCGGGGCGCGGTGGGACAGGTGCGCAAGGCCGCGCTGGTGGTGCAGAACGTCGTGACCTATACCGCGGTCATCGCGACCTCCAATCCCAACCTGGAGCTCTTTCCGGGCATGACCGCCAACGTGCGCATCGTCGTGGATACGCGCGACAACGCGCTCAGGGTGCCGAACGCGGCGCTGCGCTTCCGGCCCGCCGGAGCAGCGGAGCCGCGGGGGCCGGGCGGCGAGGAGGGCGCGCCCGGGGCACAGGTGTCCGCGGAAGGGGCGAAGGGCGGGCCGCAGTCGGGGGAAGCGCTCCGCGAGCGGCTCGTAGCCGAGCTCGGCCTGACCGCCGGGCAGCAGGCGAGGGTGGACGAAATCCTGCGCGATACCCGCGAGCGGATGCGCTCGATCCAGGCCGAGGACAAGGCCGAGCGACGCCGGCAGTCCGAGGGGTTGCGGGCCGAATCGCGCGCGCGGATCGCCGAGATTCTCGATCCCGGCCAGCGCAAGCGCTACGAGGAGATGGCGGCGAGCCGCGCCGGCGAGCGGCGCGCCGCGACGGGCGGCCGCGTGTGGGTCGTAGACGATACCGGCAAGCTGAGAGGCGTCGATGTGCGCCTCGGGCTGACCGACGGCACCCACACCGAACTGCTCGGCGGCGCCCTGCAGGAGGGCAGCCCGGTCGTCGTCGGAACCGTGGGCGAGAAGATGGCGCGCGCCCAGCCCAAGGGCGGCCCCCGTTTCGGCTTCTAGAATGGCCGAGCCGCTGATCCGCACGCGGGACATCACCAAGGTGTACCGGATGGAGAGCTACACCGTGCAGGCGCTGCGCGGCATATCGCTCGAGATCCACGCGGGGGAGTTCGTCGCCGTGATGGGGCCTTCCGGCTCCGGCAAGTCCACCTTCATGAATCTCCTCGGCTGCCTCGACTCGCCGACGAGCGGGGAGTACTTCCTCGACGGCGAGCGCATCTCCGGGCTTTCGGGCGACGCGCTGGCGGCGATCCGCAACCGCGGCATCGGCTTCGTGTTCCAGAACTTCAACCTGCTGCCGCGCACGACGGCGATCGAGAACGTCGAGCTGCCTCTGCTCTACAGCCACTGCCCGAAGCGGGAGCGCGGGGAGCGGGCGCTCGCGCGCCTCGCCCAGGTGGGCCTCGCCGATCGCGCCGGGCACCTTCCCCAGCAGCTCTCCGGCGGGCAGCAGCAGCGGGTCGCCATCGCGCGCGCGCTGGTCAACGATCCGGTGCTGATCCTCGCCGACGAGCCCACCGGCGCGCTCGACACGCGCACGAGCTTCGAGCTGATGGGGGCGCTGCAGCAGCTCAACCGGGAGGGCATGACGGTGGTGCTCGTCACGCACGAGCGCGACGTCGCCACGTTTGCCTCGCGGATCATCAGCTTCCGCGACGGGCACGTGCTCGACGACCGGCGGGTGGCCCGGCCCGCCGACGCGCGCGAGATGCTGCAGGAATTTGACAGGGCAGCGGCATGAACCTCGCCTCCAGCATCCGCATCGCGCTGCGGGCGCTGCGCGTGAACAAGCTGCGCAGCACGCTCACCATGCTCGGCATCATCATCGGGGTCGCCGCCGTCATCACCATGATCGCGGTGGGCGCGGGGGCGCAGGCGCGCGTCGAGGACCAGATCCGCGGACTCGGCACCAATCTCGTCATCCTGTTCCCGGGCTCGGTGACCAGCGGGGGCGTGCGCATGGGCGCGGGCTCGCGCTCAACGCTCACGGAGGACGACGCCTACGCGATCCAGCGCGAGGTGAGGGGAGTACAGGCCGCAGCCCCGACGTTGCGGGGCACCGGCCAGGCGGTGGCCGGCAACAACAACTGGTCCACCGTGTTCTACGGGGTAACGCCGGAATATTTCGAGGCGCGTAACTGGGTGGTCGCGACCGGCAAGATCTTCGATGCCGCGGATCTCACGGGCTCGGGCAAGGTCGCGCTGCTCGGCGAGACGGTCGCGCGCAGCCTCTTCGGCGACCTCGACCCGGTCGGCCAGGTGATCCGGATCCGCAAGGTGCCGTTCGTCGTGATCGGCACGCTCGAGCGCAAGGGACAGAATCTCCTCGGCCAGGACCAGGATGACGTCATCCTCATGCCGATCTCCACCGCCCGCAACCGCGTCCTCGGCGGGGGCACCGCCCGGCAGCGCACGGTGGGCTCGGTCTCGATCAAGGTGCGCGACGGCGAGGACATGTCCGAGGTGATCGAAGAGGTCCAGAGCCTGCTGCGCCAGCGCCACCGCCTGCAGCCGGGGACGGAGGACGACTTCGCGCTTCGCAACCTGTCGGAAGTGCTGCAGGCGCGGGAAGAGTCGAGCCGCATCATGGCGCTTCTGCTCGCGGCGATCGCTTCGGTCTCGCTACTCGTCGGCGGCATCGGCATCATGAACATCATGCTGGTCTCGGTCACGGAGCGCACGCGCGAGATCGGGCTGCGGATGGCGGTCGGCGCGCGCGCCCGCGACATCCTGGCGCAGTTCCTCGTGGAAGCGGTCACGCTCGCGCTGATCGGCGGGCTGCTCGGCATCCTCCTCGGCGTGGGCGGCTCGTACGCGGTCGGACACCTGGCCGAGTGGCGGACCGAGTTGAATGCCCAGGCGATCCTGCTTGCCGTGGGATTCGCCGCGGCGGTCGGCGTGTTCTTCGGTTTCTATCCCGCGCGCAAGGCGTCGCGCCTGCTTCCGATCGAGGCGCTGCGCTACGAGTGATTCCAGCGCTCGCGTAGAATAGCGCGCGCATGGATGTCGCGCTCTACCTCAAAGCCGTTGTACTCGGCGTCGTCGAAGGTCTCACCGAATTTCTGCCGGTCTCCAGTACCGGGCATCTCATCGTCGCCGGGCAGTTGATCGGCTACACCGGCGAGAAGGCCAAGGTCTTCGAGATCGTGATCCAGAGCGGGGCGATGCTCGCGGTCATCTGGGAGTACCGCGCGCGCTTCGGACGCCTGCTTTGGGGGCTGCATCGCGACCCTGCGGCCCGGCGGCTCGCGGTGAATCTCGCCGCGGCGTTCGCGCCGGCGGCGCTGCTCGGGCTCGCCTTCGGGGGCGCCATCAAGGAGCACCTGTTCCACGCGGTTCCGGTGGCGGCCGCCTTCATCATCGGCGGCGCGATCATCCTCTGGGTGGAGCGCTCGCCGCGACGGGTGACGGTGGATCAGGTCGACGACATGACGTGGCGGGATGCGCTCAAGGTCGGCCTGGCGCAGGCCTTCGCGCTCATCCCCGGCACGTCGCGGGCGGGCGCGACGATCATCGGCGGCATGCTGTTCGGCCTGTCGCGCCGCGCCGCGACCGAATTCTCGTTTTTCCTGGCGGTGCCGACCCTCATTGCGGCGGGCGCCTACGACTTCTACCGGAACCGCGCGCTGTTCGACGCCGGCGATCTCGGCGGCTTCGCCGCGGGCTTCATCGTCTCCTTCGTCTGCGCGTTCCTGTGCGTGCGCTGGCTGCTGCGCTACATCGCCACCCACGACTTCAGCGCCTTCGCCTGGTACCGCATTGCGTTCGGCGTACTCGTCCTCGCTACGGGATCTACCGGCCTCATCAATTGGTCGGCGTGAGTTCCGCCTTCAGGATTGCGTCCAGGGCAATCCTGCAACCCGCCACCCGCCGGTGGTGTTGCGGTGGCCGTGAACGTCCCGGTCGCCCTCGAAGCCCTCCAGCACGTTGAAGGTCGCGGCGTATCCTGCCTGCCGGGCGAGCATGGCTGCGTTGTGTGAACGCCCACCGCTGCGGCAGATGAACAGCACCGGTTCCGTCTTGTCCACGTTCTGTTCCAGCTCCGCCAGGAACCCGGGATTCGGCTGGTTGCCGGGATAGGTCAGCAGCTCGATCTGGATGGCGCCGGGTATGCGGCCCGTGTAATCCCACTCGGCGCGGGTGCGCACGTCGACCAGCTTCGCGCCGGGCGCATTGCGCCAGAGCTCGTACGCTTCACCGGGCGTGAGCGCGCCGCTGTACGGCAGGCCGAGCTCGCGTGCGCGTTCAGCGGCTTTCTGAAGGATTTCGGCGATGGTCATCTCGCAGGCCTCACTCGTACGCTCACTTCCTGGGGCCTATGCGGTTGGAAAGTAACGTTATTCTAGCCGATCCCGAGCCATTCGGTGCACGCACCATCATGGTGCACGGTGCATGCGTCGGCACGGATCTGGTGCGGACCGAAGCGGGTGGGGGGAAACAAACCCCTTATGGCACAATGCGTTTCGCACAAAAACCCTTGGCACAATTCCTGCTCAACAGGAAGGCCCGGATTGCCGGATTTTCGCTATAACAATTCACTCAGGAGAGCTCGATGGGAACCGTCGCCGACGTATTGAAAACGATCAAAGACAACGAGGTGAAGTTCGTCGACCTGCGTTTCACCGACACACGCGGCAAGGAGCAGCACGTGTCGGTCCCGGTATCCGCATTCGGCGAGCACAAGTTCAGTGACGGCCACTACTTCGACGGTTCCTCCATCGCGGGCTGGAAAAGCATCGAGGCCTCCGACATGGTGCTGCTGCCGGATCCCGATACCGCGCGCATGGACCCCTTCACCGACGAGCCGACGCTGCTCCTCACCTGCGACGTGATCGAGCCCTCCGACGGCAAGGGCTACGACCGCGACCCGCGCTCGATCGCCAAGCGCGGCGAGGCCTACCTCAAGTCCACCGGCATCGCCGACACCGCCTACTTCGGTCCCGAGCCCGAGTTCTTCGTCTTCGACTCGGTGACGTGGAAGGTCGAGATGGGCCAGGCGTTCTACAAGATCAAGTCCGAGGAGGCGCCGTGGTCCTCCGGGGAGGAGTTCGAGGGCGGCAACATGGGCCACCGCGCGCCGATCAAGGGCGGCTACTTCCCCGTGCCGCCGGTCGATTCGCTGCAGGACATCCGCTCGGCGATGGTGCTGGCGATGCAGGAGATGGGCGTCGAATGCGAGGTGCACCACCACGAGGTGGGCGCCATGGGCCAGAACGAGATCGGCACCAAGTTCGCGAGCCTGGTGAAGCGCGCCGACTGGATGATGATCTACAAGTACGCGGTGCACAACGTCGCCCATTCCTACGGCAAGACCGCGACCTTCATGCCGAAACCGGTGGTGGGGGACAACGGCTCGGGCATGCACGTGCACCAGTCGCTCGCGAAAGGCGGGCAGAATCTGTTCACCGGCAACGGCTACGCGGGGCTGTCCGAGCTGGCGCTGCATTATATCGGCGGCATCATCAAGCACGCGAAGGCGTTGAACGCCATCACTTGCCCCGGGACCAACTCCTACAAGCGCCTCGTGCCGGGTTTCGAGGCGCCGATCAATCTTGCGTATTCGTCGCGCAACCGCTCGGCTGCGGTGCGGGTGCCGCTGGTGGCGAACCCGAAGGCACGCCGCATCGAAGTGCGCTTCCCCGATCCCACCTGCAATCCGTACCTCGCGTTCACCGCGATGATGATGGCGGGGCTTGACGGCATCCAGAACAAGGTGAAGCCGGGCGATCCGATCGACAAGAACCTCTACGACCTGCCGCCGGAAATTGCCGCGCGCGTGCCCAAAGTTTGCGCTTCACTCGAACAGGCGCTCGAAGAACTCGAGAAGGATCACGAGTTCCTGACGCGCGGCGGCGTATTCTCGAAGGACATGCTCCAGGCCTACATGGCGCTCAAGGAAGAGGAACTCACGGCGTTCCGCATGCAGACCCATCCGCTCGAGTTCCAGCTCTACTACAGCTTGTAGCCGATTGAACGCGCGTACCGGCAAGGGCGGGTCTACCCCCGCCCTTTTTTTCGGCAGCCCTTCGGCGCACCATTTGGGTGCATTGCATATTTCCTCGTAATGACATAGAGTTACGCATGAACCGCGGCCTCCGCCCG
>JBOIEM010000114.1:0-13086 GCA_050741115.1 Burkholderiales bacterium | reverse complement strand
AATTCGCCCCCGAAATTGACCTGTCGCAGCGATACTCCGGATCCGTCGATGACCGATATGCCGGTACTCCTGCGCCATTGCACAAGTAATGCGCTCTTAGGATATCCGACGCCATACCAAGAGCATGGGACTTTTATCCTATTCACCATGAGCTCTAAATAGCTGCCATTCAAACCGATGCGGCAGCCGCAAGCCGCATAACGTTTTGATTAATGGCTCGAATACCGGCACGCTTTTGGACAGGTTCTGCTGCACGGGCACGCGGCGATGCTTTGGTCGCGCGGCACATAAATGACATGGCCCGTCGCCATTGCGGCCGAAGGGCCGAGCACTATCACTCCGAAAATACCAGTCTGTCCGGCGGGTACTGACCGAGAGCGTCAGGTTATTCACTGGCCCTGCCCCAGCCTCGACCTGCCGGGGGTGCCGCGCACTGCGTCAAGCACCTCAGCGAGCAGCGGCATGACCCAGTACTTCGCAGCCAACGTCCGAAGACGGCCGTTACGCGGAAAATGGGGTGGCTGATGGGACTCGAACCCACAACACCTGGAATCACAATCCAGTACTCTACCGTTGAGCTACAGCCACCACGGAAACCGCCAGGGCAAATCTTGGCGCGCCCGGCGGGAATCGAACCCACAGCCCCCGGCTTAGAAGGCCGGTGCTCTGTCCGTTGAGCTACGGGCGCCCTGCGGCGAGGCTGCCGTGCCCGGCGCCGAGTCGCAAGACCGGGCTGCACCCAACGAGCCGGGCCGCGCCCGCGCGAGCCGGTGCAATATACTCCCCGAAGCCACTGATAGTCAATGAAAAATCGATATTCTCGCGTGCCAACTTATGAGCTTGCGGGGCGTCCGGATTTCATATATAAAGCGTTTTTTTCCGAGTAGGATTGGGCGCATGCCGACTGAACTGCACAAGTCTTTTCCTCCCTATAAACCGAAGGGAAAAGAGGACTATATGAACCCGCGCCAGCTCGGGCATTTCCGCAAGATGCTCGAGGAAATGAAGCGCGAGCTGTCGCAGGACATCGACCGCACCGTCCACACCATGCAGGACGAGGCGACGATCTTCGCGGACCCCAACGACCGCGCCAGCCAGGAATCGGACATGTCGCTCGAGCTGCGCAACCGCGACCGCGAGCGCAAGCTCATCAAGAAAATCGACGAGACCATCTCGCGCATCGACCTCGGCGAGTACGGCTACTGCGAGTCGTGCGGGGTGGAAATCGGGTTGAAGCGGCTGGAAGCGCGTCCCACCGCGACACTGTGCATCGACTGCAAGACGCTCGACGAGATGCGCGAGAAGCAGGTGGCAAAGTAGCCGTCCGCTTTCAGCGATCAGCGATGAAATAAGGGGCGGTTAACCGCCCCTTTTTCGTTGATTCAGCCGGCCGCTGACAACTGAAGGCTCACTGCCGTTATTGCGCAGTCTGCGGCTGGGCCTGCGCTTCCGCGGCTACCGCCTTCATCGAAAGACGCAGTCTCCCCTTGTCGTCCGCCTCGAGCACCTTGACGCGAACCTGCTGCCCTTCCTTGAGGTAATCGGCGACGTTGTTCACACGCTCGTTGGCGATCTGCGAGATGTGCAGCAGCCCGTCCTTGCCCGGCAGCACGCTCACAATCGCCCCGAAGTCGAGCAGCTTCAGCACGGTGCCATCGTAGACGCGTCCAACCTCGACGTCCGCGGTGATGGCTTCGATGCGCTTCCTCGCCGCCTCGCCCGCCTCGGGCGACACGCAGGCGATGGTGACGGTCCCGTCGTCCTGAATATCGATGGTGGTCCCGGTCTCCTCGGTCAGCGCCCGGATCACCGATCCGCCCTTGCCGATGACATCGCGGATCTTCTCGGGCTTGATCTTCATCGTGATCATGCGCGGCGCCCACGCGGAGAGCTCGGCGCGAGGCGCTTCCAGGGACTGCTTCATTTTCTCCAGGATGTGCATGCGTCCCTCGCGCGCCTGGACCAGGGCGGCATGCATGAGCTCCTTGGTGATGCCTTCGATCTTGATGTCCATCTGCAGCGCCGTCACGCCCTTCTCGGTGCCCGCGACCTTGAAATCCATATCGCCGAGGTGATCCTCGTCGCCGAGAATGTCGGACAGCACCGCGAAGCGTTTGCCTTCCTTGATCAGCCCCATTGCGATGCCGGCGACGTGCGCCTTGAGGGGAACACCGGCATCCATCAGCGCGAGGCAGCCGCCGCACACGCTCGCCATCGAGCTCGACCCGTTCGACTCCGTGATCTCCGACACCACGCGCAGCGAGTAGGCGAATTCCTCCGCGCCCGGAAGCATTGACAGCAATGCGCGCTTGGCGAGCCGCCCATGCCCGATTTCCCGGCGCTTGGGCGAGCCGACCCGGCCGGTCTCGCCGGTCGCGTAGGGCGGCATGTTGTAGTGCATCATGAAGCGGTCGCGATACTCGCCCTGCAGCGCATCGATGATCTGCTCATCGCGCGAAGTGCCGAGCGTCGCCGTGACCAGCGCCTGCGTCTCGCCGCGGGTGAACAGGGCCGAGCCATGGGCGCGCGGCAACAGCCCCGTGCGTATCGAGATCGGCCGCACGGTGCGCGTGTTACGACCGTCGATGCGCGGTTCGCCGCCGAGGATCTGGCCGCGCACGATCTTCGATTCGAGGGCGAAGCAGATCTCCTTGACTGCATTCGCCTCGGGTCCCCCCTCCGCACCGACTCCGACCTCGGCAAACACGCGTTTCCAGATACCGTCGATCGCCTCGGAGCGAGCCTGTTTCTGCTTGAGCCGGAACGCCGCGCGCAAGTCGCTCTCGGCCAGTTCCGCGATGCGCGCAACCAGCGCCTCGTCCTTGGCCGGCGGCGACCACTCCCACGCCGCGGTGCCCGCCTCGTCCACCATCTCATTGATCGCCTGGATCACCGTCTGCATTTGCTGGTGGCCGAACACCACCGCGCCCAGCATGACATCCTCGGGCAGCTCCTTCGCCTCCGATTCCACCATCAGCACCGCCTGCTCGGTGCCGGCCACCACCAGGTCGAGCTGGGACGATTTCAGCTCGGTCGCGGTGGGATTGAGCACGTACTGCCCGCCGAGATATCCGACTCGCGCCGCGCCGATCGGACCTTTGAACGGGATGCCGGAGAGCGCCAGCGCCGCGGATGCGCCGATCATGGCCGGGATATCGGAGTCGATCTCGTTGTTCGACGATACGACGGTCGCTACCAGCTGCACTTCGTTGTAGAAACCATCGGGAAACAGCGGGCGGATGGGGCGGTCGATCAATCGGCACGTGAGGACCTCCTTCTCGGAGGGGCGGCCTTCACGCCGGAAAAAGCCCCCGGGAATCTTTCCCGCAGCGTAGGTACGCTCCTGATAGTCCACCGTAAGCGGCAGGAAGTCCTTTCCCTCCGCGGCTTGCCGGGCGCCCACCACGGTCACCAGCACGACCGTGTCCTCCATGTTGACCAGCACCGCGCCCGTCGCCTGGCGCGCGATTTCGCCCGTTTCGAGGATCAGCCGGTGGCGTCCCCAGATCAGTGATTTTTTGACGTGGTCCAATGTCGTGCCTCTCGAGATAAAAAAAGACCGCGTGCGCGGTCTCAGGTTAGCTGACGATATGCCGCCGCGCGAGGCGCGGTACCCGAACAGTTACTGGTGAAGCCACCCATACGGGTGTCTTTACTTGCGCAAACCGAGGCGGTCGATCAACTGGCGATATTTGTCAGCGTTCGCCCGCTTGAGGTAATCGAGGAGCTTGCGCCGGCGGCTCACCATGCGCAGCAGTCCGCGTCGCGAGTGATGGTCCTTGACGTGAGTCTTGAAATGCTCCGTGAGATCCGTGATGCGCGCCGTGAGCAGCGCTATCTGGACTTCGGGTGATCCGGTATCGCCCTTGCCCCGCTGGTACTCCTGCATCAGCTGGGCCTTCTGGTTGATGGTGACCGCCATCCGCGTTCTCCGCCTGTGTGTGGCGCGTATTCTACTCTCTAACCCTCGGTTTCTCAATCGATACTTGGCTCGCCGACCGCTGCAGCAGAGGCTTTCGATACCAGGCGCCGCGGCACGAGTTCGCCGTGAGGCATGACTTCGGCGACTCCCATGAAAGCTCCCTCGGGGCCGTAGACACGGGTAAGCCCCGCGGCGTGGCCCGCGCCGTAGACCACGGACTGGCCACGGCCCACCCGCCACGCCGTTGGGGGATCGAGATCCACCCGCGGCAGCGACGTGAGAAGGACATCTTCAGGCAGCAGCAGCGCATCGCGCTCGGCGGGCGCCATCTGCTCAAGCCGATCCAATCTGACGGCGCCCGCTGACAAACGAAAGCCTCCGACCGCGTCCCGCCTCAGGTCGGAGAGGCAGGCGCCGCACCCGAGCGCGCGTCCGAGGTCTTCGGCCAGAACGCGGACATAGGTGCCTTTGCTGCAGCACACGAACACGCTCAGCTCATCGCCGTCGAGCCCCAGCAGCTCCAATCTGCGGATGACGATGGCGCGCGCCTCACGCGGAACTTCCGCCCCCGCGCGCGCCAGCTTGTAGAGCGGCCGCCCACCACGCTTGAGCGCGCTAAACATGGGGGGCGTCTGCAAGATCTCGCCAGTGAACGCCGTGAGCGCACGTTCGACCTCCCCGCCGCTCACCCGTACTTCGCGCCGGGCCGTGACCTCGCCCTCGAGATCGCCCGTGGTGGTCGTGATGCCCAGGCGCATCCTCGCGACGTACTCCTTGTCCGCGCCAAGCAGCAGATGGCAGAACTTGGTCGCTTCGCCGAGGCAGACCGGAAGCAGCCCCGTTGCCATGGGATCGAGCGTGCCGGTGTGCCCGGCTTTCTGCGCGCGGAACAGGCGGCGAATCCTCTGCACCGCCGCGCTCGAGGTGATGCCGCGGGGCTTGTCGAGCAGCAGCACCCCATCCACGGCGCGCCAGCCGCTGGCGTGGCCGATTCCCTGGCGAGCAGATTGCGTCATCTTTTCCGCCGCTTGCGCTTCGCGTCCTCCGCGACGGCAGCGTCGATCAGCTGGGATACACGGATTCCGCGCTCAACCGATGCATCGTACTCGAAATGGAGCTGCGGCACGACGCGAACCTTGAGCCGTTGCGCGAGCTGGCTCCGCAGATACCCCGCCGCATGCCGCAGCCCCGCCGCGGCATCATCGATACGCGAGGCCTCTCCCAGCAGCGTGAAGTAGACCCTGGCGTGGGCATTATCGGGAGTCACCTCGACGTCGGTGAGGGTGATCATGCCAACGCGGGGATCCTTCAGTTCCAGCCGGATGATGTCCGAGAGCTCGCGCTGGATCTGCTCGGCGATGCGCCGGCTGCGGGGGTAGTCCTTCGGCATGCTCGCGCGCTACAACGTGCGCGCGACCTCGACGACCTCGTACACCTCGAGCTGGTCGCCGATCTTCAGATCGTCGAAGTTCTTGAGCGAAAGCCCGCATTCGAAGCCGGCCTTGACCTCGCGCACGTCGTCCTTGAAGCGCTTGAGGGAATCGAGCTCGCCGCCGTGAATCACGACGTTGTCGCGCAGCAACCGGACCTTGGCGCCGCTGCGCCGCACCAGCCCCTCGGCCACGTAGCAGCCCGCGACGGTCCCGACCTTCGAGATCTTGAATATCTGGCGTACCTCGACCAGGCCGAGCACGTTCTCCTTTCGCTCCGGCGCGAGCATGCCCGAGAGCGCCGCCTTGACCTCGTCCACCGCCTCGTAGATCACGTTGTAATAGCGGATGTCGACGCCGCTGTGCTCGGCGAGCTTGCGCGCCGCGGCGTCCGCCCTGGCGTTGAAGCCGATGATCACCGCCTTCGACGCCAGCGCCAGGTTGACGTCCGATTCCGTGATGCCGCCCACCGCGGCGTGCACGATGTTGACCTTGACTTCATCCGTGGAGAGCCTGGAGAGCGCGTGCGCGAGCCCCTCGTAGGACCCCTGCACGTCCGCCTTGATGATGAGCGAGAGCGTCTTCGCCTGTCCCTCGCCCATCTGCTCGAAGATGTTCTCGAGCTTCGCCGACTGCTGCTTCGCGAGCTTCACGTCGCGGAACTTCCCCTGCCGGAACAGCGCGATTTCCCGCGCCTTGCGCTCGTCTCCCAGCACCAGCACCTCGGAGCCGGCCACGGGCACGTCCGAGAGCCCGAGGATCTCCAACGGGATCGACGGCCCGGCCGCGTCCAGGTTGCCGCCGTTCTCGTCGAGCATCGCCCGCACCCGGCCGAATACCGCGCCTGCCAGCACGATGTCTCCGCGCTTGAGCGTTCCCGATTGGACCAAGACGGTTGCAACCGGTCCGCGCCCCTTGTCGAGCCTGGATTCGACCACCACGCCCTTTGCGGGCGCATCGCGGGGCGCCTTCAGCTCGAGCACCTCGGCCTGCAGCAGTATCCGCTCCAAAAGGGCGTCTATGCCCTTGCCGGTCTTGGCCGAGACCTCGACGAACATGGTGTCGCCGCCCCACTCTTCGGGTACGACTTCCTTCGCGGCAAGATCCTGCTTGACCCGGTCCGGGTTCGCCTCCGGCTTGTCGATCTTGTTGAGCGCCACGACGATCGGCACCTTCGCCGCCTTGGCGTGATTGATGGCCTCGAGCGTCTGCGGCATGACGCCGTCGTCCGCGGCGACGACCAGCACCACGGCGTCCGTCACCTTGGCGCCGCGTGCGCGCATCGCCGTGAACGCCTCGTGGCCGGGCGTGTCGAGGAACGTGATCATGCCCCGGGGCGTGTTCACGTGATACGCGCCGATGTGCTGCGTGATGCCGCCCGCTTCCCCGCTCGCCACCCGCGTGCGGCGGATGGCGTCGAGCAGGGAGGTCTTGCCGTGATCGACGTGGCCCATCACGGTGACAACCGGGGCGCGCGGCTCCAGCCTGGCCTCCGCAGGCGATTCCTGCTGCTGCTCGGCGAGGAACGCATCGGGTTCATCGAGCTTGGCGCGCTTGGCGACGTGCCCCAGTTCCTCGACCACGATCATCGCTGTTTCCTGATCGAGCACCTGATTGATGGTAGCCATGGTGCCGAGCTTCATCAGCACCTTGATCACCTCGGCGGCCTTCATCGACATCTTGTGCGCGAGGTCGGCGACCGTGATCGTCTCGGGCACCGTGATGTCCTTCACCACCGGCTCGGTGGGCGCGGAAAATGCGTGCGGCTGCTCGGCTTCGTCCTTGTGAGCCGCATGACGCGCCCTGCGTTCGCGCCAGCCCATCCCTCCGGTCACGTCCCCGCGCGTCTTGATGCTGCGCCGCTTGACCGTTTCGTCCTTCCAGACGACTTCCTTGACCTGCTTCTTGGCCTTCTTTTCCGCCTTCTGCGCCTTTTCCTCGGGCTTGACGGTGGGTTTGTGCAGCGTTCCTTCCACTCTCGCCGGCGGCGCCGCGCCCGCCGCCTTGGCTTCCTCCGGCGCCTTCGCTTCGGCGACCGCTTCGGCTTCCTTGCGGCGCCGTTTCTTCTCCGCGTCCTCCGCCTGCCGTGCCGCCAGCTCGGCTTGCTGCCTGGCCTCGGCTTCGCGCATCGCGATCTGCCCGGCGTCGAGCACGGGCCTCGCCGGCTCGGGCGCGGTCTCGGGCTCGGATTCGCGCTTCACCAGCACTCGCTTCTTGCGCACCTCGATGTGGATGGTGCGCGATTTCCCCATGCTGTCGGACTTCTTGATCTCCGTCGTCTGCCGCCGGGTCAGCGTGATCTTCTGCTTCGCCTCGCCCGCGCCGTGCGCCTTGCGCAGATGCTCGAGCAGCTGGGTCTTGTCCTTCTCGGTGAGCGGCGAGTCCTCCGCCAGCGCCCGGCTCACGCCGGCCGCCTGCAGCTGCTCGATCAGCAGCGCCGTGGGCAGCCCCAGTTGCTGAGCCAGCTGCGTGACGTTGATCTGCGCCATGGGATTCCGTGGGTCAGGAGCCCGCTTCGGCGAACCACGGTGCGCGCGCCGCCATGATGAGCTGCTTCGCGCGCTCGCTGTCGAGACCCGTCAGCTCGGTCAGGTCGTCGGTCGCGAAGTCGGCGAGCGCCTCCTGGGTGCCCACGCCCTTCGCGGCGAGAAGGCGCGCGGTCTCCTTGTCCATGCCCTCGACTTTCATCAGGTCCTCGATATCGTGCTCGACCCGTTCCTCGCTCGCGATCGCCTGCGTGAGCAGCGCGTTGCGGGCGCGGCTCCGCAGCTCGTTGATGGTGGCCTCATCGAACGACTCGATGTCCTGCATCTCGCTGATCGGGACGTAGGCGACTTCCTCGAGGGTGTTGAATCCTTCCTGGACCAGGATCTCGGCGACCTCTTCGTCGACGTCGAGCTTCTCCATGAAATTCGCCTTGATGCGCGCCGCCTCGTCCTCGCTCTTCTTCTTGGACTCTTCCAGCGTCATGATGTTGAGCTCCCAGCCCGTGAGCTCGCTCGCCAGCCGCACGTTCTGGCCGGTGCGGCCGATTGCCTGGGCCAGGTTCTCCTCGTCCACCACGATGTCCATGCTGTGCGCGTCCTCGTCCACCTTGATCTTGCTCACTTCCGCCGGCGCCAGTGCGTTGACCACGAACTGGGCTGGGTCCTCGGCCCACAGCACGATGTCGACCCGCTCTCCGGCGAGCTCCGAGGTGACTGCCTGCACGCGCGAGCCGCGCATACCGACGCAGGTGCCGATCGGGTCAATGCGCCGATCTTTCGAATGCACGGCAATTTTCGCCCGCGAACCGGGATCGCGCGCCGCCGCCTTGATCTCGAGCAGGCCGTCCTCCAGTTCGGGCACCTCGAGCTCGAACAGCTTCACCAGAAATTCGGGCGCCGTGCGCGACAGGATGAGCTGAGGCCCGCGGCTGGCGCGGTCGGTCTTCCAGACATAGGCCCGCACCCGGTCCCCCATGCGCAGGTTCTCTTTCGGGATCATCTGGTCGCGCGGCAGCATCGCCTCCAGCCGCCCCGACTCGATGATGGCGTTGCCGCGCTCCATCCGCTTGATCACCCCCGTGACGAGAGACTCCTTGCGCGCCAGGAAATCGTTCAGGATCTGCTCGCGCTCGGCATCGCGGATCTTCTGCAGGATCACCTGCTTGGCCGTCTGCGCCCCGATGCGCCCGACCTCGAGCGCGCCGAGCGGCTGCTCGATGTACTCGCCCGGCTGGATCGCGGGGTTCTGCTTCCTCGCGTCGCTGACGGCGATCTGGCGCGACGGCTCCTCGACTTCCCCGTCGTTCATCACCTGCCAGCGGCGGAAAAACGAGAACTCGCCCGTGGCGCGATCCACCGATGCGCGCACGTCTATGTCCTCATGAAAGCGCTTCTTGGTGGCGGACGCAAGCGCGAGCTCGAGGGCGCCGAACACGATTTCCTTGTCGACGTTCTTCTCGCGCCCCAGGGCGTCCACCAGCAGCAGTATCTCCCGGCTCATTTCCCGCGCTCCCGCTATAGGTTCGGCACCAGACGCGCCGTCTCCACGTTGCCGAGCTCGAGCGACAGCACCCTGCCTTCGACCTCCAGCTGCAGCCGGCCGGCGCCCGCCTCGCGCACCACGCCGACAAAATTGCGCTGCCCGTCAACCGGCAGGCGCATCCTCACTCGCGCCCGCTGGCCGGCGAAACGAGCGAAGTCCCGCTCGCCCCTCAACAGCCGGTCGAGGCCAGGCGACGACACCTCCAGGCGCTCGTAGTCCACGTGCTCGACCGTCAGAAACCGGCTCACCTGGTGGCTCACCGTGGCACAGTCATCCACCGTGACGCCGCCGGGCTTGTCGATGTAAATTCGCAGCAGCCCGCCTCTGGCGGGGCGTTCAACGCCGGTCAGCTCGTAGCCCATGCCGCTGACGGTAGCTTCCAGTAACTCGTTCAAATCCATGGAAAATTCAGCCCACAAACAAAAAATGGGCGAACCGCCCATCTCCTCTCCCCAAGTGTATCGGGGTGCAAAGTGTAACAAGAATCACGCTCAAATCCAATAGGTTGGAGAAGTTTTTCGCTGCATCCCCACTCGCAGCGGAGCTTCTCACCCGTCCAACAACCCGTTGTTTTCCGATTCGATTTGCACTCCTTGCGGGCGCAGTCGAAGGCAAGGCCTAGGGGCCTGTGCGCGGGAACGAGCCGCCGTAATTCGCCGACGCCCAGCGCACTGTCCTTGAGTTTGCGAACCCTGCGATCTCGGTCGCCAGAGTTAACGGCAACGACGCTGTTTGACACCGCGCCGATTTGTCTTCGTGTATTTCCGCAGACTTAACGATCCGCGCGTTCGCCACGCGCCGGCAATATAGGACATCTCTACTAGAAGAAGGCTCGCAATTCGTTAGCATTGAGATCGAAAAATCGTATACGCTTTCAAAATGCTCGTCGGTGACCCGCCTCGGTCACAGCGAGAGGGACAGTCGAGCCAGGGGAGGAAATGAATAAGCTTCAGAAGGCGGAGAACGGCCCGCCGGGTGGGGATGTCGGCCCCAGGACCGGTAATGTGGAGCAGCCCCATCAGCTTGCCGAAGCAATGACTCTGCTGAAGCAGGAAATCCGGGAGCGGAGGCAGGTTGAGGAACGCCTGCGCCAGTCGAACGAGGAGCTGGTGCAGCGCCTCGCGGAACTGGAACAGCGCGACCGCGACCACCTCGCGCTCGGCAAGCTGAGCAACTACCTCAAATCGTGCATTTCCTCCGACGAAGCGTGCGCCGTCATAACCGCGTTCTGCCCCCAGCTTATCCCGTCCGATGCCGGAACGCTCTACCGCATCAACTCGCCGGGCGGCTATCTCGAACGGATCGCAGGCTGGGGGGAAATCACGCACGAGGAGAAGCTGTTTACGGTGCAGGACTGCTGGGCCTTGCGACGCGGCCAGCCGCACTGGACGAGCGGCGCGCGGACCGGGTTGCTGTGCCAGCACGCAACGGGCTCCGCGGAATCGATATTTCCGTACATGTGCTTACCCCTCGCCGCACATGGTGAATCGGTGGGACTGCTGTTCCTGCAGAGACTTCAAACTGCGGCAAGGGCGCAGGAGGTCGGCGTTGCGCCGGAATCGAAACTGCAACTCGCCACGGCCGTGGGCGAAGAAATCAGTCTGGCGCTCGCCAATCTCAAGCTTCGCGATACGCTGCGCCAGCAGTCCCTGCGCGATCCCCTGACCGGCCTCTACAACCGGCGCTTCCTCGAGGAATACCTCGTGCACGAGCGGGTTCGCGCGACGCGCAAGAACCGTCCGCTTTCGGTCATCATGCTGGACATCGATCACTTCAAGCGCGTCAACGACACGTTCGGCCACGACGCGGGCGATGCGGTTCTGCGGCGCATGGGCCTCGTATTGCAGGGCCATGTTCGGGGGAGCGACATCGCGTGCCGCATAGGCGGCGAGGAGTTTGCGCTGCTGCTTCCGGAAGCTTCTCTGGTGACCGCCTACCAGCGGGCCGAGCGCATACTGGATACCGTGCGTCACATGCAGATCAAGTATCGCGGCCAGGTCCTCGGGGCGATCACCATTTCCTTGGGCGTGGCGGCCTTCCCCAAGCATGGAGACACGCCCGAGGCTCTCATCCGAGCCGCCGACCAGGCGCTGTATCAAGCCAAGCAGGGCGGGCGCAACAAGCTCGCGTCGGCGTAGGTTCCCGGCTGACGATGTCCTACTTTGGCTCCGGCCGGGCCTACCGCCCTTAACTTGAGACCCGCCGAGCGGGCCCTCAAGTTAGCTTGCCCGCAACATGCCGACCGAAAAATGCGCCGCCAGCAAGCGGAGCAAGGGCTTGCCACCTTTACGCAGGGTGGCGTAGGCTAAGTTGTGCTTCCTGTCGCACGGAGGGGCACCGTGAGAGGTCTCTTTGCCGTAGCCGCACTCGCCGGCTTATCCGGGTGTGCGGGATTTGCGCCGCTCGATGAAGCGGAGCGCGCGCGCATTCGCGTCGTGGCGCCAGCCGCGGCGAGATTTTCTCCCGAAATCGACTTCAAGTTGCCACCGGGCAAGGCCGAGGGTGCCGCGGCAGGCGGCGCCGGGATGGCGATGCAGAGCGGCCAGCTCTGTTCTTTTGCTATTTTCTTTGGGCCGGCGAACTTCTTCGCTTGTCTTGCCGCCTTTGGCGGCACCGGCGCGGTAATCGGCGCGGCTGGCACGCCGTCGAACGAGGGGCTGGAGACGATGGTCGAGCGCGGGCGCAGCCAGCTCGGGGCGCAGGACGTGCAGCAACTCCTCATGCAGCGCTTTTCAGAGCGCGTGACGCGCCTCACCTTGCACGAGATTGTTCCGAGCGCGCGCGAACTTGGACCGCAGTCGCGCACCGATGCGCCGAACTACGCCGGCCTAGCCGCAGGCGAGAACGTGCTCGTCGCAGAGGTCTCCGTACTAATCGTGGGCGCGACCCTTGGAGAAGGGCTATTTGGCAAGGACTACGCAGCCCGACCGTTGCGCATCGGTCTAACTGCCCGCATGCGCGTCGTTCGGCCATCGGACGGGACCGCGGTCATGACCCGGCACTACTTCGTGTCGAGATACGGGCGGAGTCTCCAGGAATACCAGGAGGACGGGGCGCGGCTGCTCCAGACGATCGCCGGCGCAGTTGACGAGGTCGCGACGCTGATGGTGGATGATGCCTTCCTGCTACGGTCCGATGCGGCGGGCGCGGACGGCACACCTGCCCCAGCGGTCGAGGCACTGGATCCACTGCCAAGTGGACGATGTTTTATTACGCTGGCAGACGATTGCTGGTTGTTCAAGCGCGTACCGCGGCTCGATACGGTAGCGCCGACGTTTCGCTGGAAGCCATTCCCGGAGGCCAGCCATTTCGAGACCGCACCGTGGCTCCGCACAGCACGAGATCTCGTCTATGACCTGTGGATATTCGGCGGTGACGATGACCGCGTCGTGGAAGGGCTCAGGACGACCGAGCACAAGCTCGCGCGGCCCCTGCCGGAATGCATGCGTTACTTCTGGGCAGTGCGGGCACGTTTCGATACCGACGCCGGGCCGCGAACCGTGGAATGGAGCACTGCGTCCGGCTTTTTCAGGATGCAGCTACAAACCTTGCCTGAACAGCCGACGTATGGGGCACCTTTCATCACCCCGTGTCCCGCGAAGGCGGCCGGGCCTCCGTCGGGTTCCGAAAAGCCGTGAGGCGCGTTTCGCTTTCATGGGTGTAGGAGATCGTCAGGAACGACACAAAAACAAAACCCCCTAGAGC